>JAPKBI010000245.1 GCA_028823475.1 Halioglobus sp.
CGTACCTTGCTCTACCAACCTGCCCGACTGCATCACACCCACCCGATGTGCCAGGCCGGGAACAATAGACAGGTCATGCGTAATGAAAAGGTAGGAGACGCCGAACTCGCTCTGTAATTCCTGCAGCAACTCCAATACCTCTGCACGGATTGAAACATCCAACGCACTGGTAGGCTCATCACAAATAATCAATTCAGGCTCCACCGCCAACGCCCTCGCTATGGCGACACGCTGCAACTGACCGCCGGACAGTTCGTGCGGATAACGTTGGCTAAACTCAGCACCCAGTTGTACTCGCTCCAATAACGCGCTTATACGTTGTTCGCGTTCTGCAACTGGCAGGCCCATAAGGCTATCTACACCTTCACGAATAATCTCTCTTACAGTGAGACGCGGATTCATAGAAGAAAAGGGGTTCTGAAATATCACCTGAATTTTCTTACGGTATGGCAGTAAGGCTCGTCGATTCAGTGAATGTATCGGCAGGCCTTGGAAGCTGATTTTACCTGCCGAAATTCGGTCAAGATTCAGGATGGCGCGGCCGAGAGTCGACTTGCCACTGCCGGACTCACCCACCAGTGCATAGGTCTCTCCGCGACCGATGCTAAGTGACACGCCATCGACAGCTCGAACGTAATCTGTGATGCGTTGTAAAATACCCTTGCGAATCGGAAAGTGTACTTTGACATCATCCAGTTGCAACAACGCCTCACCTTCAAAGGCACTATGGAAATCGGTAAGGTCTGGCAAAGCTTCAATCAGTCTGCGGCTGTAGGCCTCCTTGGGATTGCGAAAAAAAGTATCCACTGGCGCTCGCTCGATAATTTCGCCCCGATACATAACAGCGACCTCATCGGCCGTATTTCTGACCACGCCCATATCGTGCGTGATCAGCAACACCGCCAACTGGCGCGAGCGGGTCAAGCCTCTGATCAGTGCCAACACCTGCTGCTGAATAGTCACATCAAGTGCGGTCGTGGGCTCGTCAGCGATGAGAATATCGGGCTCGCAGGCTAGCGCCATTGCAATCATCACGCGCTGCTGCTGTCCCCCCGATAATTGGTGTGGGTAGAAGCCATAGCGTTCATCTGGGCTCTGGATACCCACCTCTGCAAATAATTGCATCACTCTCCGCCGAAGAGCCCCGCCCCTTTGGGATGTGTGCAAACGCAGGGTCTCAGCGACCTGCTCACCGACCATCTGTACAGGATTCAATGCAGACATGGCATTTTGGAAAATCATCGCCACACGCTCACCGCGCACTGTCTGCATATCTGCTTCCGGCAGCTCCAGCAGATCCAGACCGGCAACCCGAACCTCACCACCGGTAATCACCAGAGCAGTCGGCAACAGCCGCATCGCCGCAAGAGAAGTCACCGATTTACCACTACCCGACTCACCGACAAGCGCGAATATCTCGCCCGCCTTTAACTCGAAGCTGACGCCATTAAGTATGGTGTCGCCAGTCTCCAGCGCTTTCACTCTGAGATTCTGTACCTGCATAACAACAGTAGACTGCCCCGTCATGCGGGAGCCACCCCTGATCCGGTGCGCGGATCAAAGGCATCACGCACCAAGTCCGCAAACAGATTAGCTGCCAGCACTAGTACAAACATAAAGAAGAACGCCCCACTGAGTGTCCACCATACGACAGGTTCACGAGATAATTCAGATCGGGCGCTGTTAATCATGTTGCCCCAACTGCCCATCGCCGGATCAATGCCCACCCCAATATAGGACAGCACCGCCTCAGCTAATACCAGCGAACTGAAATCAAGCACAAAGGTAATCAAAATAATGTGAACGACATTGGGCAATATGTGACGCATCACGATACGGCTGTGGCTCACACCGAAAGCGTGGGCGGCCTGGACAAATTCCAGCTGACTGATCTTAAGTGTTTCTCCGCGGATCAAACGACAAAGAGACGACCAACTGGTGACACCCAAAATAAAACACAGAGCAATAAATCGCGCGTCGGCTTTTTCCATACCGGTAGAAAAGAAGTCCGGATGCAAGTCGATATACACCTGGAACAACAGTACAGAAGCGGCGATCAGTAAAATACCCGGAATGGAACTCATGGTGGTGTAAAGATACTGTACTACATCATCCACCCAGCCCTTGAAATACCCTGCCATCACACCAAGCGTAACGGCAATAGGCAGCATAATCAGCGTAGCCAAAGTACCCAATAGCACTGCTGTGCGGACACCCTTGATACTCTGATAGGCCACATCGACTCCGCCACGATCGGTGCCCAATACATGGTAGTAACGACTGATAAGCACCAGCCACACCGCCAAACAGATGACAACCGTCTGTGTCCCCCATGAGGCGTACCAGGGCAGTGAACTACGGCGCAAAAAGGCCCATTGCACGCCGACCAATACAGCCGAGATCAATAGGCCAAAGACCAGGGCCCAGAGGGTTCTCGCAACAACATCTGCCCAGCGCTCCGCGGGTTTTGAAAGATGGCGTCCCGCATGCTCGAGTAGGGGGAAATCTCTGTATAACAGGCCATTTTCATCCGTCATGTTCTGTTTCGCAAAGGACTTAAGTGCAAAGGGCGCAGAGTAGGTGCGCTCAAAGCGCTCACCCATCCCCACCAGCATCACATCCAGCGCGCTGGTGACCTGATTATTGTAAAAGACCTCACTGCTTTGCGTTCCTTCAACAGGTTCCAGCGCTCGACGGAAGTGCAGCGAATCGAGCAGTGCTATACCGACATAGACCAAAATCACCGTGAAGGTCACCATACCTAGGCGTGTGCTGAACACTCGCCGCCAGTGCTCTCGTGTCTGGGGATCGCGCCGCAACCGCAGGAAAAACAGGCACAGCGCCAGTACCAATATGTAAATCAATACGTCAGACCAGAGTAGCAAGGGCTTCATCTGCTAATCCAGCCGCAACCTAGGATCAGCCCAGGTATAGGAAATGTCAGTGAGGATAAGCCCAATGATGTACAGAATAGAGCCTATAAATACCATACTGCGAACGATGGCAAAGTCCTGTGACTTGATGGCATCAAGCATATAGCTGCCTAGGCCCGGGATGCCGAAAAACGATTCTACCAACAGCCCCCCCATAAACAGCGACGGTATCAACACTACAATGCCGGTAAGGATGGGGATCAGTGCGTTAGGCAATATGTGCCTAAAAAGGATGCGGATCTCGCTGGCGCCCTTCGCTCTCGCAGTGCGCACATAGTCTTGGTTTGCTTCCTCCAAAAATAGCGTGCGATACCAGCGTGCTCCAGACCCAATACCCGCCACGACACCCACTAGCACGGGCAAGATTAAAAACTTCCAGAACTGTCCATGGGCATGAAAACCGGAAATAGGCACCAGCCGCCACGTTTTGGCCACGAGATATTGTCCCCCAATAATATAAAATAAATAAGAAATCGACATCATCGCCACGAACACAAACACGATCCAGCGGTCCAGTCGCGTGGCGTGGAACATCACTACCAGCAGCGCCACACAAATATTCACCCAGATACCCACAGCAAAGCTCGGCACCGCCACTGCCAAACTTGGCCACATGCGCGTGGATATATCTGTGGTGATATCACGCCCGCTCTCCGATCGACCAAAATCAAACGCAAACAATCGTAGTGATTTTGCAAAGAAAATCGTTTCCGTCACAGCACCACTGCCAGCAGCGTCAGGATTATAAAACAGGGGCCTGTCGTAGCCATTTTTTTTCTTCCATGACTGGATAGCTTCGGGTGTTACATATTTCGCTCCCAGCTGGGAGACCGCCATATCGTCAGGGGTATTTACCACGAAAAACAGCGTGAACGTCAGCAGGTTAACACCCAGCAAAATAGGGATGGCATAAAACAGTCGTCGAATAATATAGGTCAGCATAACTATTCCTGTGCGTGCCGTGCAGTCGCTTTCTGACGACGGCGATAGGCAATGACTCC
>JAPKBI010000025.1 GCA_028823475.1 Halioglobus sp.
GCCTGTCGCTGCGCCCCCCGTCCATCGTTGCCAGCACTGATAAGCAGCGTATAAGGCAATACCAACCCCCGAGCTATCGCAGGATAAAACGTGCGGTCCAGAAAATCTTTCATGGTGCCGCACAGTGCTCCGGAGTTTTCAGCCATCACCAGCAACACACCGCTCGCTCGCTCTAGATCCACTGTTCCTGCATCCCAGGCACGCATGGCGACAACCTCAATACCTGCTTCAAGCCGCGCGCCTCGCCAGGCTGCGCTCGCCAGTTGCGCACTGGTGCCACTCTGGCTGTGATAGACAATCAACAGAGATTTCATAATATGGCACTATGGGGAATCGACAGCGCGATTTGAACACAGCCCCGACCCAGTGTCATGTATCAGTGCCTAAAGCCACTCTAGAAAACAGGCATCGCGACAGCCCCGTCCCCTAGGAAAAGCGTGGCAGTAAGGTGCGGCTAAAGGAGTTATCCACAAGATATTCTGTGGATAACATTGGGGACAGAGGCCGTTCTGCCCCCTATGTAAACTTCTTTTGTGCCCTTGAAACAGCAGCGACGACGAAATAGAAAATAATATTTTCTATTTTAAATCAATGAGTTATGATTTTTTTGTAGCTTCGCATGAGCACAAGAAACAGATTCAGGAGCATCGAATCCATTTTGTGGATATCGTTAAGCAGAAAAACTTGGCAACTACAACCGTCAAACGTCTTTATTTATGACTGATTAACCAGCAGCAATGCATTTTGCGCTTACGCTGGTAGTCTGGTGGCAGGGTTTTTGCGGTGATATCTTCACAGCGAAACTCGTCCTGTAAAGCCGTATCCAAGCCAAAACCACGTCGGTTGTTAGAGAAATATAATTGCCCCTCATCACGTAATACCCCCATGGCGAGGCGCACGAGTTGTGGGTGATCACGTTGCACGTCAAAGCTCTCTGTCATCGCTTTTGAATTGGAAAACGACGGTGGATCAAGCAAAATCAAATCGTAGCGACCGCGCGCCCGTGTCAGCCACGATTGGCAATCTTCTCGAATCACAGTATTGCGACTCTCATCGAGTTGGTTCGCGGCCAGATTTTTACCCAACCACGTGAGATACGTTTTAGACAGGTCGATGCTAGTCGTAGACTGTGCTCCGCCAAGCGCGGCGTGCACCGTTACACTGCCGGTATAACAAAAGAGATTGAGGAAATCCTTACCAGCGGCTTCCTGTCCAATCCGTAATCGCAACGGACGGTGATCAAGGAACAAACCGGTATCGAGGTAATCGCTCAGGTTCACCAGCAGCTTTGCCTGCCCCTCTGTGACCGTCAGCAACTCACCTTGGCTATCCTGCTTGGTGTACTGTTCAGTTCCACGCTGACGACTGCGCTGCTTGTAGACAATTTTTTCAGCAGAAACGCCCAGCGCTGCAGGCAGCGCAGAACGAATCTCATCTAAACGACGCTCAGCGGCTTCGACAGAGACATTTTTCGGTGCCTGATATTCAGCGACGTGCACGTGCTCACCATAAATATCCACCGCCACAGAATACTCCGGCATATCTGCATCGTAGACACGATAACAGTCAATGTTCTCACGCTTCACCCAGGAAGAAAGTCGCTTACGGTTTTTAACGACACGATTGGCAAACATCCTCGCACCCTCAGTGAGGGGGGGCGGCGGCGCTTCAATATCCACCTGACGTCTTCCCATCTCGCGCAGTTCATTAACACACAGATCAAACAGCAGAAGACTGGCAGCGATCGCGCCGTTATAGAGTGCATAGCGTTTGTAACTGCGCAGACCCGTTGCTTTGCCCAGATCGAGGTCCGAGGTCAACACGGCGGCCTGCCAACCCGAAAACTCAGTTAACATGGCCTTGCCCAATTGCCTGTAAAGCCCCGCGAGTTGTTCCTTATCGCCAATGCGTTCACCGTAAGGTGGATTGCAAACCAGCAAGCCAATCGGCAATGGCCGGTGGGTGGGTTTTGTCAATTCGGAAACAGGCTTGCAACTCACTCGAACAACATTTTCGAGTCCAACCCGCGCAATGTTTTCCTGCGCACGACGAATCACCGCAGGATCCCAGTCATAGCCGCGAAATTCTGGCAACTGTGCGGCCCTGCCTCGCTCCCCCCGGCTATTTGCGTCGCTAACAATAGCCCCCCATTGCGGGACATCATGCATCAGAAGATGTTCAAAACCGAAACCTTTGCGTCCCAGACCCGGGGCGATATCAGCAGACATCATAGCGCCCTCCAACAACAAAGTTGCCGAGCCGCACATAGGATCGATGAGCGCACCGCCACGCGCTGCAATGCCCGGCCAGTCGGCCCGCAATAATATTGCTGCCGCCAAATTCTCTTTCAAAGGAGCGACACCCGCTTGCAGCCGGTACCCGCGCTGGTGAAGACTGCCGCCAGAGAGGTCAATTGAGAGGTGGGCGCGATCGCGCACCAAACGCACATTCAGTCGCACATCAGGGTTTGCTCGGTCCACTGAAGGCCGCGGTGCGCCCGTCGCCACAAACCAGTCAACAATGGCATCCTTGCTGCGCTGGGCGCCAAACTGCGTATTGCGAATGTTGCGATTTTCTCCAGAAAAATCAATCGCGATGGTCTTGTTTGAAGCAAACAATCCCCCCCACTGAATATCCTTCATGCCCTGATAAAAGATATCCCCGTCAGTCGCATCTAGCTGCGCCAGCGGCCAAAGAATACGGTTAGCGAGCCGCGACCAGAGGCAGGCTCGGTATGCCAGCGCGCGCGGACCTGTAAAATAAACGCCCGCCACTGTCTCTCGGGTACTGTCGGCACCGAGAGAGCCCAACTCAACCGCTAGGAGTGACTCCAAACCTTTGGGGCATGTGGCGAACCAAGAATGACTATCAGTGTTGCTCACGAGTATCCAGTTAGTATGTTATCAAACGGTGGCTGACGATTTCGTTATGATAGATAACTGACGCAGCTGCGGTCTCGCGTGCGCCTTTATCCGCAAGACGTGCAGCATAGCAGACGTTAGGACGCAGGAACTAAACCTGTCTCCAGCATAAAGATACGCTGTAAAATACTGCGCCACTCAGAATACTGGGTGTCCAGTGTGCCGGTAAGTTGAACGACAGCGCCGCTAACATCCATCACCGTAGGCGCAACCTCATTGTTAAAGCCCAGCGCTAATTCAACCAGATCCTGCTCGTGAATCTTGGACCACTTATACGTGTTATAGCTTTGCTCAAGTGCAGTAAAAGATCCCCGACGGCCCTGACTGCTTCTGCCAGCCACGCGCTGCTGGTATTCACCCTGATAAATCGCTTGCTCCGCGCTGTACTGACGCCACAGGTTGTAGGTCGGCGCCATCTGCTCACTGAGATGCTCATACTGTTCATCGACTGTATCGATAAACAAGTATTCCTGATTTCTAATTCGAACAACGCGAGCCAACATAGGATCGCCCTCTGCTGGAAAACGCACTAACACATACTGTCCCTCGGGCGTTTGCGTTAAATACGATCCGAAAACCGTAGGCGCCAATTGAATGGCATATCGCATAAGGGCAATGTCTCGTATCGTCGCCAACTGCTTTGCGCTCTTTTGCCGAAGCACCGCGGCAAGGTCGTCAGCGATTTGCTGGTAAAGTTCCAGATAGGGGTCTCCTGGTAAGCTTACGGGATAATCTGCAGACCTTGTCGAACCAGAATAAACCTGGTTCAACCATTCCACACCGCTTGCATCGCGGGCATTGATCTGCAGCTGGAGACGCAGACCATCAGACTGCAATAGGGTGCCAGTGACCAACAGCTCTGACGAATCGAGCACCTCCGGCAGCACCCGTACAACGCCCCAATCGCCTGACTCAATAAGCACCTGCCGCAATACTACCGGCATATATTTGGCCTCAGCCTTACGAATTTCCGGAAAAATACCCCGTTTACTGTGGGTCGATTGATCCGCTGGAATACCCGGATCAAACACCACTAGACCGACATCAACAAGCGCACCCTGCTGTGTTGGTGCGGCGCTTACAGTCCCGGCCACCATTAATACTGCAGCGCACAGCATCGCGCCACCGGCGCTCACTACCCGCCGCGCCTGAGATAGCATTAACGCGATTCGGTCGTGCATACCCTGCCTCTGGTCAACGTTTCTTGACATTGAAAACTACTCTCGCCAGGTTCGAAGCGGTTATAGACCCGGTTAAGGGAAAACGGAAAGGACACCTGACTAGACACTACTGTCGTCGCAATAAGCAGTTTTTGTCCGGCAGCACCGACGGTCATTATATGCTGGATGCTCAGCCCCTCGGGCAGCCGCAACTCAAACACCAGCTGATGTCCATTCCAACCGCAAATTTCGGTGCCAAAAGGCGTCTCTACCTTATGCATCTCACCCGGATAGAATTCACAGGTCAGGGAAAAGTCTTCCTCACGTTCCACACTGATTTTGTGCGTGTCCTGATTAATTTCTAACAGAGGCGATTGTGTGATGAGATCCGCCATTTTGGCGAGACCAAGGACGGAGGAACCGCTGTTGGGCCCTGCGCTGTTTCTGACCATCATCTCTGCGCCTGCAGGTCGTCGACGACCCTCGCTTTGGGCGCGTCGCTGTGCCTGTCGGTTTAGGTCGCGCGCCATTACATCCAATTTGTCCTGAGTGCTGTCACTGAGACTGTAATCCACTTCCCAGGAACCGCTAAAGTTCACCGCTTGCAAATTTTCACGTTGTAATTGCGGCTTCTCCGCTGGGGGATTTGCACAGCCGGCAAAAAGTGCACACGCTGCGCTAAATGCGACGGCAGGAAAAAATTGTGTGAGGGATGTAATCATATGGGAATGGAGTGTACCCTAAGGCATTCCATGTGAGCGAGTGGCCAGTCAATAATGCCGCAAAAAAATACGCTGCTACCCAGCTCCGTTACTACGAGGGGCAGTGGCGCTAAGCCTAGCGATCAACCCGCTTTGAGGTCCGCAATAATAGACGCCCACATGGCGTCCGGCGCGCCGTAGGGTGCATAGATGGCCAGCCGATCAGCATCGTCGCCATACTTCTCAAGTAACTTACCCGCAATTTCTTCAGGTTTTCCGATAGTGGCAAAGGCCTCAAGAAATGTCTGATCAATATAAGAACCCAGTTCGTCCCAGCGTCCTTCTTTCGATAGCCGGTTTAATTCAGGCTGTAAATCGCCATATCCCACCGCCTCCATAGGGGGCCTGTAGGCGGGTGTCGATGCATAAAATCCGAGCAGACCTTTGACACTTTCCGTGGCCACCGCGCGCGCTTCTTCGGTCTCTCCTGTAATCACAATAGCGTTAATCTGCAGAATAAAATCGCTGCGATCACGGCCGGATTTAGCCAGCCCTTTATGCACTGCCGGCAGCGCATGATCAGTGAGAAAACGCATACTGTTGAAAGGGTGAACAATCAACCCGTCAGCCACTTCACCCGCTACTTCCGTCATCATCGGGCCCAGTGCGCCCAGCAGTACAGGTGGAACGCCACATTCAAGAGGCCCAGGATTAAACATCGGTGTCATTAACGTGTGACGAAAATATTTGCCATGGAAGTCAAGCTTGCTGCCGTTCTGCCAGCAATCAAAAATGGCTTTAAGCGCTTGAATATATTCTCGCATACGCGCCGCAGGAGGACTAAAGTCCACACCAAATCGCTTTTCGATATGCGGTTTTATTTGTGAGCCAATGCCCAATAAAAATTTCCCGTTACTGAATTTTTGCAAATCCCAAGCTTGGTATGCGAGGTGCATCGGATTCCGCGGGAAAGCAACGGCGATACCGGTGGCAATCTCAAGTTCCGGCGCATGTTCCGCCGCCAGCACCAACGGGTAAAACGGATCCGAACTGCCCTCCAATGTATAAACGCCATCGTAACCAATCTCTGACAAGCGTCGAGCTTCGCTTGCGGCGTCGCCAAGTTGTGCGTAGAACGGACCATCGATTTTCATACTGCGTTCACCTAGAAGAGCCATATTTGAATGTCACACGGGCCGCAAAGTTACACTAATCATACTACTTGACCAAATGCCGCCTGCAATACAGCCTCGCAATATAGCAGCGGTTTAGCATACTGAACAGGCTGAGCTAAAAAGTGGGATAGACTACCCCGCTGTACATGCAATCCACTGTCTAAAGAGGCAACACGCTAATGCCATCGACCATGAAAATCGGCATCTGTTTACCCTATATGAAGGCTGGCCTGAACCGCGAAGACTACCTAGCCTGGTTCAAGGCAATCGACGACGGTCCATTTCATGCACTCTCATGTGGTGAGCGGGTTCACGGGCCAACCTTTGATATGCGCGTGTTGTTGGCATGTGCAGCGATGGCTACAACCCGGGTCGAGTTAACGCCAACACTCTATGTGTTGCCCATGCACAACGCTATTCGGGTTGCAAAAGAGCTGGCCACACTGGATATATTATCAGGCGGCAGGGTAAGGAACATCTCTGTCGGCTATGGCGGACGAACAAAAGACTACGCAGCCGTGGGCGCTAAATTCCACGGACGCTATGGCAGAATGGATCGTCAGGTAGAAGAAATGCGTGCCGTATGGCGTGGCGATGAAATTGTTGACGGCGGCGGCATGATAGGCCCCACCCCAACATGGGCCGAAGCACCTCGAATGTTAGCGGGCGCGATGGGACCTAAAAGCATTGAACGCTGCGCAAAGTGGGCCGACGGTCTCTATGCCTGGTCTGGCAACGGCGAGGAAGTAGAATTAAGCCGCACCTTTGCCATGGCCGATGCTGCATGGGAGCGTGCGGGTCGCGAACAAATACCCTATCGAATGGGCGGCTTTTGGTACACGCTGGCCGAAAATGGCCAACAAAAGCTGTATGACTATGTTTATGAGTACTTATCAATCTCCGGACCGGAGATTGCCACCATGATGGCCGAATCAGTGCACCGCAGCTCCGCTGACAGCATATTAGCCGCACTTGACAATGCCGAAGCCGCCGGTTGCGAGGAGCTGTTTATGGTGCCGGCCACCGCCGATCTTTGTGAAATCGACCTTCTTTGCGAGCTGCTGGCGAAGCGCTAAAGGTCCGCTTCGTTCTGTTCAGGAAAATATGCTTTACGCTATTTCCATAGCGATGCAGGTCGGCACGCCATGCGGACGCATCAAGGAACGCTAGCCGGCTTATTGGGGTATTTACCAGAGGTATCACACGGGTAAATACGCACAATTTCTCCAGCCAACTTAAGCTTGGCCTTAAAACCTGCTACCGTTTAGCCCTGTTTTCCCTCATGGAGCATATTGTCAATGACCAGCAGTTTCTTTCCGCCACAGCGCACGCTGATGGGCCCGGGCCCTTCAGATGTCTCCTCTCGCGTACTCGGAGCATTAGCTCGCCCTACTATTGGGCATCTTGACCCACTGTTCGTGCAATTAATGGACGAAATAAAAAGCCTGCTGCAGTTCGCTTTTCAGACCAATAACGCGCTTACGCTGCCTATATCCGCACCGGGTTCAGCCGGCATGGAGGCGTGCTTTGTGAATCTGGTTTCACCGGGAGACAAAGTCATTGTTTGCCAGAACGGCGTATTCGGCGGTCGTATGAAGGAAAACGTGGAGCGCTGCGGTGGCACCGCAATCATGGTAGAGGACAACTGGGGCGACCCCGTCAGCCTGACCAAGGTTGAAGCCGCTTTCGATGACCATCCCGATGCTGCCATCCTGGCTTTTGTCCACGCAGAAACATCGACCGGCGTCGCCAGTAATGCGGCATCGCTTTGCGCTCTGGCCGCGCGTCACGATGCCCTTTCCATTGTTGATGCTGTGACCTCACTCGGCGGCATTGAAGTGTTAGTTGATCAGTGGGGCGTCGACGCGATGTATTCCGGCACACAAAAATGTCTCTCGTGTGTGCCAGGACTCTCTCCCGTCACTTTCAGCGACAGAGCCGCGCAGCGGATTAAAAACCGACAACACAAAGTACAGAGTTGGTTTCTCGATATGCAGCTGGTCATGGGCTATTGGGGTGGCGAAAACAAACGCGCCTATCACCATACTGCGCCCGTCAATAATCTCTATGCCCTGCATGAATCATTACTCATTCTGCAAGAAGAAGGACTCGCGGCAACACAGGCGCGCCACTGGCTCAACCATCGCGCTCTTGTAGCAGGCCTGGAGGCTATGGGGCTGTCTATGGCTGTTGCGCCCAATTATCGCCTGCCTCAGCTCAATTCAGTAATCATCCCTGAAGGCGTGGATGACGCGGCCTTGCGTGCTGCCCTACTGAGCGAATTTGATCTGGAAATTGGTGCAGGACTGGGCGGCCTAGCCGGAAAAACCTGGCGCATTGGCTTGATGGGTTTTGCCAGCAATGAACGCAATGTGGTGTTTTGCCTCAGCGCGATGGAAACCATTCTGCAGCGCCAGCAGGCCCCTATTATTACCGGAGAAGCACTTCGGGCAGCCCGCTTGGTGTTTGACGGCGTCTAAAGGGGCGGGGAATCATGGCGCACTTAGCATCTCCCAAAGCTGCGCTGTTTTTCCCGTGTCTGTATCTCGGTGCACTTGATAGATGACATGGTCGTTGTCTTTTGCTTGCGGATTCAATTCAATACTCCATAGCGGCGCCACTTCATTAGGAAGCATGGAGTAGCGAACATCAATAATCCGATTATTGAATTCGGGGGAACGGGCTATGTATCCATTGCTAAACCAACGGAAGCGTTCGATGTCTCGTGCTTGTTGCGAATTTTGACGCAGCCAGGGCATATCCCGTTGTAGGTCTAGCTTCTGCACCGATGTGCCGTAGAACACCCGGGGCGCTAAGCTGGCTCGAACGGCATCGACATAAAAACGGTCTCCGGTTTCATAGACTGTCTTCCACACCAAAATGTTACCGAAGCTGGGTTTGGCTTCGAGTCGCATCGGCGTATGCCCTCGCTGGGACGCTAACGCATAGCCCATACTCACCGCCTCGTTACGCTGCCATAATCCTAGAGCCATATAGCCAAGAGCCCACACTAGCGCGAGACGCGCGTAAAGCGGTGTGAGTCGCCTCGCCGACAGCAGCACTCCGATCAGTATTGGAATGGTGAACAGTGGGTCAATAATAGAAATTGTATTCCAGGCAATCCGCGCATCGCTAAAAGGCCAGAACAGCATCGTGCCGTAAGTAGTGCAGGCATCCAGTAAGGCGTGGGTCGCGTAGCCTAGAGTACAAAATAACCATGTCTGACGAAATGACAAGCCACGTCGACGCCCAATAACCAAGTGCAACACCACGGCGCAGATCAGGCCGCCGAAAGGCACAAACATCAACGAGTGCGTAAACTGTCGATGATACTCGAGAAACAATAAAGGGTCTGTTGAGGACCGAATCAGCACATCAAGATCTGCCGCTATTCCGGAAAGAAATCCGAGCAATCCAGCACTAGCGGCATAGCGACCGGAGACGGTTGCTTGCGGCAAAGACGCCCCTAAAACTCCCTGAGTCAATGGGTCCATCAGATCACTCGAATCGGCGCATTCACACTCGCAGGGTGATTCTTATTTCTACTGATAGGGTTTAATGGGTGAACCGATTTTCCACTGTCAATCAGACGATAGCGCATCCTCGACGGAGCCTGCCCTTGGGCATTAATGACGCCGCCGATAACCTTTCTTTTACGCATGCAAGCAAGCTCTCTGACGTTGAACGAGGATGATTTTAATGTACCTTAGTGTGTCGCTAACTTCCACCATCTGCACTCTCGCTACTCGATATCGAAGGAATAATAAAGGTCGAGTGAGTTTTCGAGGCTACTGACTATTTCCAACCAAATCCGAGAGCGAAAATAAAAGCGAGCGGTGAGGACATTAATAGGTTCATAAAAACCGATTCCATAGGACAGGTATATTCTCTGTCCAATATAACCACTCAGCGTCGCTGCAGTATCATTTTCTGAACCTTGCGCGCCAAACGTAATATTGTTCACACCTGGAATACTGTTGAGTTCTGAGACGAGTGAAGATCGGTTCACCAAACCACCGGCCAAGGATAAGGCCAGGGCAGCGCCATCACTGCCAGCACCGACGTCCATCGCCCTGCCCCTGAGCAAATACGACATAGCATTGGGCTGGGACATCACCGGGTCAGAATAAATATCTAACTCAAGGTCTTCCGCTAACGGCCCCTGCACCTGCACACCTACCGTAATATTGCCTGCAGTGATATCGCGCTCAGCACGCAAATCAAGCATGGGATTGCCAGGAGGTCCAGAAAAGCTCAGTGTGCCGCGTTTGACTTTTAGATGACTCTGATAAGCATAAACCTCGCCCCCAATAGTGCGTAAATTCCCGAACAGCTCCAATGGATGTCCGGGACGTTGTTTCGCGTTGAGGTCTCCACCCAAAGTGGTCTGAAATACACTGCTGGCGACTTTGAGTTTATCCTTTATCGCGATCTTCAAATTCATCTTAGTTTTGAAAGGCAGTTTTTCCTGAAGTATATTCCCGGCATAATCAACCTCTACCACTGACGCTGAAATGGGAACACTGTCCTGCGGCAGCTCCTCAAGTTGGACTGAACCTTTATGCACGATGACGTCGCCTCTGATAGCAAGAAGGTCTCGCCCTAAGCGCAACTGAAGACTCTCCGACACCTGTAACTGAGCAGACGGTGGATACAAAATAGTATTTTTATGCCCGTCCACCGATAAAGCCATACTCAGACGCGGGCGTGTTTCGAGCTCACCGGAAAGCACGAGTTCGCCGCCGCCGAGAAACCCAGATCCTTGTATCTTTGCGCTATCACCGCGCACATCAAAAGTCAGATCCAAACGATCCATTTCAGTAGGATTGTCCGCCAAAAGTAAACCCCCGTTTGACAGCGATAGGCTTCCATAGCCCATGGGTTGGTCAACCGTTCCTGACAACGAAAGCTCGCCCGTCAACTCACCCAACAGGGTAGACACTGCAGGAATGAAACGTGTAAAGGTCGTTAATTGAAGACGGTCAAAACGCACTGAGCCTGCAAGCGCAGTATTTCTGTCAGCAGGCAATTGCAGTTTCACGTCGGCAATCTCGCGTCCTTCGTGTTGTAGACCCAACTCCAGCTGGAGGCCATCGCTATCGTAGGTAAAACTCGCATCACCCGCCTCCCAGCCAGCGATAGCGTTTTGCTCTTCGGGAATTTCCCGCGTGACGGTAATATTCCGCGCCTGTGCTTGGCCCGCGGCAATAATGTCACCGTCTTGACCCCAACGGGCCTCAACCTGCAATTTCATCGCGCCTTGCATATCCAAGTCTGAAGACAACAGACCCGCAAAGAGCTTTATATCACCTGACATGTCAACACTGCCTCGGCCGCGTGTCCCCAGTAACCATTGGTCAGAACAGAGATTTGCGTACTGATTCCGCCAGCAGTGCGCGTCTAACGCCAGTTGCTCCGTAGCGTCCGACCACACTAATTGCACAGGCTCTGATAGCTGCCACAGCCCAAGGGCGGTTTGCAGCTGCGTGGGCTTCAGGGTGCCTTCCCACAGCGGACCCTTTTGGAATCCGGTCAACACCAACTCTCCCACAAGGTCGCCCGCACTGAGCACAGACATTGACTGTTGCGTAGCATCTCCTTGCGCCGATAACGACAATGCACTGAGTTCGACATCACCGAACACGGCATCGGCCAGAGCAACATCGAGACTGAACGGTTGGTTCGCATCCAGCCGGTACTCTGCAGCCACCGCTCCCGAGTGCAGCGCTAGACCACGCCAGACAATATTTTGTACCTCTGCGGACAGCTGAAACTGCTTCGCATCGGATAAAATCAACGCCTCCAGCTGTACCTGTCCCCGGTCACCGGCTTGCCACCGGCTAATGTCATCGATAGACAGTTTGACATGACCCACATCGTCTACTGCACCCCCCGACCGCAGCGACACGTTAGCGCCGTTTAATTCGGCGTCAAGCTCACTACGGAGTAACCGCATTTCACTATTGATACCCGCGAAGCCGCTAATGTTGGCGGGCAAGCCATTGATCGCACCGTCTAACTTCACGTCCCGAATACTAACCTCCCAGTGTGCGGCACGCATTTCACCTGACAACTGCAGAATACCGGCCATGCGACCCTCTACAGCGTCAATCATATTCGGCAAATCGACACCGTCGGACTGCAATTGTATTGACCACGTAACGGCATCCGCCACCACCACTTCACCGCTGGCATGCAGTGCGTTCTCTGAGGAGCTATCCAGTATCGACAGTTGGCGAATAAGAACCCTACCCGCCTCATGCTCGCCCTTTAATGACACTGTCAAAGCGTCATAATCTTTTCCGCCGGCGACGGCCTGCAGTGTGAACTTCTGGCTGGACGCAGTGCCACTGGCGGATGCCACAACAGGAAACTTTAATTCAACGTCAGGGAAAAAATCTGGCACGGCGTCTAAGTCAGCAAGCCTCAAAGCGCCACTTGATGTCGCCGTGAGGGTTGCGCTAAACGGCAGGTCGGGGCCTAGCACATTTATCTCTGCATCGACTACGGTCTTAATATCACCCGTAGAAGTGAGCTGTATTGCCAGTGATGCCAGACTTCCCTGAACGTCTAGTGTGAGTCGTTGACCGAACAACTGCGGGCGCATAGATGGCTGCGCAAGATCGATATTTACGCCGGCATGCACGGGCCAATCAGCTTCAAACGCAAGTTCGCCGTGCAGTGTGAGTTCACCAAGATCTCGACTACTGACATCCAGTCGAGTCATCTTTAGACCACGATTAAGCCAACTTCCCGCCAGTACGATGCTGTCCTGTCGGTGTTGGGCGCCATAGAAATCCCATGAAGGATCGATCAACGTCAATTCATCAACTAACAGTTCAAACGGGAGATCAATACGCGGCAGCACTGTGGGGCCTATGTCAGCAATGTTTTCGTCCGTCGCTTTTTGTAGCGCCAACTGTGGTTCTATTATCATGCCGCTGAAAACCTTAATGGCGGAACCACTGATGTACACCCGACCCCGTGTGGATCCCTGTCGCCACTCACCTCCGGACCAACGGACGAGAACGGCATCAGCATCAAGACTTTTTATCTCTAATGCTACAGGGAACGCGATCAACTCAGCGACATTTTGGTCACCGAGGTCAGGCTTCATTTCCACTGCGGGCTCTGAACTTTCTAAAAGTGCAATATCTAACTTGCTGGTCCGAAACTCGCTAAGACAGATGACGCCCCGCAGCAGGCAGGTGAGGTCGACCTGCGTCACTAGTCCTGTCAGTTCAATTTGAATGCCGTCTGTCTCAAGACGTAATCGCTCGAGGTATAATCGGTCGCTTAAACTGCCGCTGCCGTAATCGATCTCTATCGGCAAAACCCGTTCTAGGACCCGGAGCAACCTTTGGCTTCCCTGCTGCGTAGAAACAGTAAACAGCAGTGCTACCGCCAGCAGCAAGAACAACAACAGCGATCGCACCACAACTTTCAAAATTCAGCCCCTATAGCAAACACCAGCCGCCAGCTAGGATCATCCTCACTGACACTGTTGGCCAACTCAACTCGAACAGGCCCGACGGGAGTCACGTAGTGCACGCCGAAACCAGCACCGACCTTAGCGTCAAACTCTCCGCCATTAAAGGCATCACCCGCGTCAACAAAAAGTGCCCCACGCCAGTTAGCTGTAAAATAGTACTGGTACTCAAGGCTGCCTATGGCCAATCGATCGCCACCAACGACAAACGTTTTTGTTTCACCGTTTGGCTCTACCACCGTTAGTTCATCACCCAGCGATTGATAGGCATAGCCGCGTATGCTCTGGCTGCCACCTGCAAAAAAAGCAAGCGACGGCGCAAGATCTCGCCTGTCACCACTCGCTATCTTGATCCGCCCTAGGTCAAGCCGTGTGACCACACGGTTGCGCGGCACAGGCGTCACAACATACCGCAGTGCTGCGGTGAACCGCAGCAGGTCTAAATCAGAGCCAAGTTCATCAGAAGCGCCCTCCAGCGTATACAGTTGACTGAAGCCCCGTTCAGGATCGACGATGGACCCCCTATGGGTTCTGCGGGAAACAGAACCTCCAAACAGCAGATAATCATTTGAGGCACTATAGCCGCCAATATCCCAAGACTCGTTGAGCTCGCGCAGTGAATACCCGTATATCCAATTGCGATTTTTCGTTTCTCGCTTTACACCCAGCTCATTTTGCCGACTGTCGATATCGCCAAACTCGTTCTCTTCAACTCTCGCCCATAACTGAACAACGTCGGTCAATGGATCCGTAACAGGTATGGAGTAAGTAAAACGACCACTGGGATTAATAGGCGAATATTCCAGCCGTGTCTGTTGACTGTGGCCGTAGCGATTGATTCTCGGCGTCCGCCACGTTAGCGACATGCGCTCCTCTGTGTCGGTACTGTAGCCCACTCCAACATCAAAACTATGTCGTTTGGCGCGCTGTAGGTTAACCGCAATTGGAACCTGATCGCCGAGCGAACGGCCCAGCTGAGGCAGGACAATAACACTGGAAAAGTAGTTGGTTCTTTGCAGCCGTGACTGAAGTTCTTGCAGTCGAGCCTGATCGAAATAGTCTCCCGGCTGAAACGTTAGCATGGAATCGAACAGGTCATCGTCAATTAGAGTATTGTCGACAACAATCTCATCAAATCGAAGGCGAGGGCCACTGTCATACCACAGCACGACATCTGCGGTACCTGCTTCCACCTCGACCTCTATCCTGCTAGCCACAATTTCGCCACGCAGATAACCGCGCCGCTGCCCCAGTGATAACACGCTTTTTCTGAAGCTTTCGAACCGCCCATGGTGAAGCACATCACCAGATGCAAAATCGATATCGGCGGTGAGTCGTGTAAAGTTATCGTCGTTGGCGGCGGCGCCCAGTATTTGAATGTTGATATCACGAACACGCACGGGCTCGCCAGCATTAACCACTATGCGTAGCCGCCATTTTGGCTCTGTACGCTGCAGATCAATTTCTATCTCCGGCTGGTAATAGCCCAAGGCCTGCAGAGCACTCTCCACTTTTTCTTTGGCAGAGACCACAAAGTTCAGCCGACTCTGATCTGACTCAGGTGCGGCTCCTAAGTATGCCAGTACATTTTTCTTCTGCTCGCCCTCAAGGCCCGCAACTGAAAACTTCAATGTTGTAGCGGCACCCGCTGCGGAAGACATCAGCAACAGAATTAATAGACCGCATCCAAGCGCTGGACGCCTCATAAAATAATATCGATCTAGGATGCGGGATTTATCGGCCTAGCGCTGCCCCAGAAGTTGTAACCCGCAACTCTGGGCGTACTAGGAAGGTAGTCCGCCTCCATATCTGACACCTCAAAGCCGCCTGCAATGAGCAGCTGCGGAATATCGCGATTTAAATGGCAGCCCCCGGCAAATATGTTCCAAAGCGGATTGATTCGATTTTGCCATCGATAGACATTCTCATCAGGCGACCTGCCGTGCTCGCAAAAGAAAAGACTCCCCCCCGGACGCAGAACCCTCGCCATGCCGCACAAAGCAGTGACAGGGTCAGGAATCGTACACAGGGAAAAGGTGACGACTACCGTATCAACAGAGTCGTCTTCGAGCGGGATAGCCTCTGATGGCAACCCAATAAACTCAACGGGGAAGGCTAGCTGCGAAGCGCGCTCGCCTGCCAAGTCCCACGATTTTTCCGACGGGTCCAGGCCGATGACTCGCTCCACTTTGCTGGCATCGTAGTACGGCAGATTGAGCCCTGTTCCAATGCCAATTTCTAGCACGGTGCCAAACGCACGCGGTACCACTTTTTCGCGCTGCTTCATGATCGG
>JAPKBI010000246.1 GCA_028823475.1 Halioglobus sp.
CGAAACACTTCGGTCGCCGCAACGAGCGGGTGGTTAAAGCCGCCCTCCCAAGATAGAATGACGTTGGTGAACGTACCGTTTGCTGCAAGACTGCGAGGGGTGGGTGGCGTAGATTGGTCACCGGGGTTTGTGATTGGTAAAAGCTGTCCGCCAGTCGTGTTGTCAAACCTGAATTTAGCCATGCCTGCATCAGACAGATCACGAAACGTAACCGCTTTATCGAGTTGCTCGCCGCGATGCCCAACCTGGACCTCTAGCGCTTCCTTAATGGCGTGTAGTATCGGCTTAAGTTGTGGGTCGACATTAGGGGGTAACGCAGGAAGTGCAGATATTTTTGTTTTCCTGCTCATAGTAGCTCTGCCGTATTGTCGGTAATGCTAACGCTGTTCACTGCGCTCGTGCCTAAAATCTCAAACTCCCACTGCTTTGCACGGCTGCCAGAAGGCAGGCGGAATGGCTCACTGTTCGACACACTCTGGGTGTGCGAAAGCGTACCATCTGTATAAAGCTTGAAGGTCATTGGGTAAGCAGCGGCATCGACCCGCGCCCAACCGAAATTGCGCGGCTTAGCACTCACAAAAGGTTTTGATTTCCAAGTGTAGCTGTAGGTCCCTGTGCCTTGGCCAAACTTCTTTACAGACGTACCATCCACAAAGTATAAAGTGTCGGATTCCAGATGGTTATAGGCTGCTTTAAATGTATCGCTGCAAGTAGCTAAGGAATTCTTACCACCACGGGGATCAAACACGATGCTTTGTGTTGCATTCGAGGCAATGTAAGTACCTTCATAGTTCATCGCTTTCATCGTAGTTGGGTTATACGCTTGCCACTGCGAGCGGCGAAGCAAAGGCTCAGTCACTAACTGGACCCGGCCACCCTCAACTGCGACCAAACCATCGGGCGATGCGTACATGACATAACCGCCCATATCAACCATGGACATCTTGCTTACGCACGCTTGGTCACTCTCCAACTGGATCAGGCTAATGGACGCCGGATCTGTGCCTTGTGCGATGTAGGGTTTGCCCTTCGTACCAACAACCAAGCCGCCTGGAATCGGTTTGATGGCAACGATTTCTGATTCTGTAGCCAGCTGATAACTGACAGGCCAAGCGTGCGGTAAGTACGGCACACTGAAACACAGTGTTTTGCCTGTGAAGCCAGCCATAATGCCATTGCCCATTGAGCATAGGCCTTGCATAGCGCCTGTTGGGAACATTGCAGCATCATCGTCAGGCGGTCGCATCCACGATACTGAAGGGATAATTTCCCCCAGTCCGGTGCTGGCCAATGTGTCGACATGAGACGTCGCGGTGTAAACCAACTCGGTGACAAACTGATAGCCTGTGGAACTACTACCGGTGTTCGTCCGATAAATACGCTTTAAAGCGCCTGTAGTAAAATTAAGGCCAGCAGTAGTAGGGATAGCTGGTAGGCTGATCGTTGCAGTTTCTCCATCGCGTATTGCAATCGGAGTGCTGGCGTTTGATGGGGGCCCCTCTTCTCCCCAACTTGTGACGAATGTAACGACATAGCTTCTACTCTCCTCTAATGCATCAGCAATCGCCGCCCCGGAAATCACGACTGTTGGTGTGGTTGTCGGAGCTGGCACACCAAGTCGATATGGGCCCCCATCGTTTCGGTAAACTTTTGGGTAGGTTTCGCCGGTGTAGTAGACGCGCTCAGTTACATCATTAACTATAGGGCCTTCTACAATGTCCACTTGTGCGGTGTAATTCTTCCAGATCGAACCTGAGTATAAGTAAACCGTGTTTGTTGTGTTAGGTACTGTTTGTACTGACGCACTATGGTTAGGTAGCGCCTCTAATCGGCCAGAGTCTAAACGCACGTTCTGTGCAGACTGTGCAATGGACTCGCCAAGAAGTCGCGGTGCGATCTTCGGTGCGATGCCGTTAAATTCTGAGACGCTAAAACTAGCCATTAGTAACTCCAAATATTAGGTCTTGCGAACCCGTCCTCGATGGATAAATCATCAAGATGGATAAAACGACCCCCACCCTTCTGCTGTACACCGATCCCCGTGATGCCAAACTCAAATGCTATTTTGATTAGCTTAATAGCTTTGTCACCGCGCACGGCGATGTCAACCGCTCGCCCACTGGCATGTGTGCCGGGCTTGGCTTTTCTAGCTTCGATAGGGTGTGTTGGGTCGCGATATGCGGAGGTGATTGTAAAAGGGAAATCGCATTTGACTCGTATGGCTTCAAGCGTAATCATAAAGCCCGGGTCCATTAAGCATTTACCAGAGTGGCTGCACTTCAGCTCATCTTCGGAGAAATACTTCCAGCCGCTCATCCTAAAAACCTTAGCAGCTTAGCGCCGATCGTGCCGTCACTAAGTGCTACCATCAGCAGTGCGCCAACAGCGATCCATTTAATTTGCAAAAGCGTTTTTTCTATGCCGCCGAGCGTGCCCTCAAAAGTGTCGAGACCTTTATGTAGCTCTCGTAACTGGTCGGCATGGTCGCCTAAGACGTACTCAGTCTTAGTAACCCGTTTCTCTAGTTCTTGCATAACGGTTCCAATATATTAGCACTGCTTATATTATATAGTAAAGCTAAGGTTTTTTCGAGCTCAAGCTACCAAGTTTGCCGCTCATCAGTTTGGTCAACAGCCCGCGCATACCGAACTTAACGATGTATACACCAAGTACTAAATATTGATACCAGTCTGGCATTGCCGCGAACGACACAAACGCTGCTTTGACTTCTTCTTGGTAGCCCAAAAACGACGCTGCGATGGGCACCAGCAGAAGAGCAATCATAACCTCATCGAGCAACGACTTATCCATTTGCTGCATAGCAACAAGGTCCAAGTTGTATTCTTGCGTCTGCCCACTGTCCGCTAGCTTGTTAGCCGCTCGGGCCCCTGCAACTTTTACTTGGGCTGCGGCTTTAATACTAACGATAGCTGCGGCTGACTTAGCTGCTGATTCTGCTTGCTTGCCTTTAATAACCGTCGTTACTACATCACCGATAGGTTTGAAGATGCTTAAAATGCTCATACTATTCTCCTGATAATGCCCACACTTTTAGTAGCCGCCTTTTTTCATAGCTACTTTTTTCTTTGCCCCTTTTTTGGGCATTGCAGAATCTTTCATGATTTTCCCATTAGGCATTCTGTGAGACCCTTTAGGAACCGGTTTTTTAACAGTCATACGTTACTCCTACCATTTAGTTTTATCAGCCCAATAGGCTGCACTGGTTTTGCCTTTGGCAATATTTTTTCCATGTCGCGCTTTAAACGATTTACGTTTAGCTTCCATCTTATCCGACTCGCCTTCTTTAGGTTTGCCAGCCGTGCTTGCACCTTGCTCGCCAAACCGAATCATACGATCCTTGCCACCGTCTTTAATAAGAACGGCGTGGGATTTTTTCGGGTGACCGGAGGTGCGTTTTGGCTTGTTATAACCTGAAAAGGTTTCGCCTCTATACTCTATACTCATACTATTCTCCTTGCTCCTGGTTCTAATTAGCTAATGGGTTATCAAGTGCTCGCTGCAACTTTTTGTTCAACCTTACTTCAAGGTCAGTAATCTTGCGCTCTACGTCTTCTCGGATTGTGTCCGACTTTTGCACATAGTCTTTTTGTAGCTGGTCTCTCTTGCTTTCAAAACGCCCTTCAGCTACATCTATAGTAGCCCTGACATCACTCTCAATACCTGAGATGTCATCTTCCACCTTATCGATGATCTTTTCTTGGCGGTCAATATCCTCCCTAATGGAGTGCTTAAGGTCCTTTATCGTAACGTACTGCCCCTCTGAGGTGTCTTTAATCGAGGAGATTTCATCCTTTAGTAAGGCAATGCTTCTGTCGATTACAGCGAATTTATTCTCCATGATCGCTATGCGCTTGTCGTAGTC
>JAPKBI010000247.1 GCA_028823475.1 Halioglobus sp.
TGAAACACTTACGGAGCGGATAGACAGTGACAGACTACCCAATACTCAAATTAGACCTGAGAAAAACCTAAATGGAAAACCTCGAACCACTCGCCAACCAAGCTAGGTCTGCCATTGCCGCAGCGCAAGATGGCGTCACACTTGAGCAATTGCGTGTCGACTATCTGGGCAAAAAGGGCCAACTTACAGCCCTACTCAAGGGCCTGAGTAACCTGTCCCCCGAAGATCGGCCTAAAGCTGGCGCATTGATTAATGTGGTCAAGCAGGAACTGCAGGAACTGATTAGTGAGCGCAAGACAGCTCTAGATGCTACTGCCGTTAAGGCGAAGCTGGAGCAGGAGGCCATCGATGTGACACTGCCCGGCCGCGCTAACGCTATTGGCGGGGTGCATCCTGTGACTCAGACGATCGAGCGCATGGAGGACTTTTTCTCGGCCATTGGTTTTGATGTCGTCGAAGGTCCAGAGATAGAGGACGATTACCATAATTTTGAAGCACTCAATATTCCTGCGCATCATCCCGCCAGAGCCATGCACGACACATTCTACGTGGATGAACACACGGTGCTGCGCACACATACCTCGCCGGTGCAGGTGCGGGTAATGGAAAGTCAGGAGCCGCCACTGCGAATTATTTGTCCTGGCCGGGTATACCGCTGTGATTCAGACTTGACGCATACACCCATGTTTCATCAGGTCGAAGGACTGCTGATTGATGAGCACTCTAGTTTTTCTGATTTGAAAGGCTTGATAGAAGATTTCCTGCGCGTATTTTTTGAACGCGATCTGGAGGTGCGTTTCAGGCCCTCTTATTTCCCCTTTACGGAGCCGTCTGCGGAAGTGGACATTCAGTGCGTCAATTGCGGAGGCAAGGGCTGCCGGGTCTGCAGTCAAACCGGTTGGCTAGAGGTCATGGGTTGCGGCATGGTGCACCCGAAGGTTTTCGAGGCCGCGGGCATTGATACAGAAAAATATTCGGGTTTCGCGTTTGGTATGGGCGTTGAGCGTCTCGCCATGTTGCGCTACGGGGTTAACGACTTACGATTGTTTTTCGACAATGACTTGCGTTTTCTTGAGCAGTTTTAGGAGAGATAGAAAATGAAAATTAGCGAAAAATGGTTGCGCGAATGGGTCTCTCCCCCACTGAGTACGCAGGAGCTTGCGCATCAAATAACGATGGCCGGACTGGAGGTTGATGGCATTGAGCCGGTGGCTGATGTGTTTAGCGGTGTCGTGGTTGCTGAAATTCTTAGCGTTGAACCGCATCCGGACGCGGACAAGCTACGTGTTTGCCAGGTCAGTGCAGGTAGTGAAACGGTGCAGATTGTGTGCGGTGCGCCCAATGCACGGGCCGGACTGAAAGTCCCGTTGGCACAGGTAGACGCCGAGCTGCCCAGTAATTTCAAAATAAAACGGGCAAAGCTGCGCGGTGTGGAATCCCAGGGAATGCTGTGTGCTGAGCAGGAGTTGGGGCTGTCAGATAGTGCGGACGGTTTGATGGAGCTTGCTTTTGACGCGCCTGTCGGCAGTGATTTACGACACTACCTGGCGCTCGATGACCAAGTGATCGACATTAGCGTCACGCCAAATCGCGCTGACTGTCTGGGTATTTCGGGGATCGCTCGTGAAGTGGGTTTGCTAAATAACCTTGCGGTGACTGAGCCTGCCTTCACCAAAGCTCCAGAAACTATCACCGATACCATTTCTATCGAGGTGCAGGCACAGGAATGCTGTCCACGCTATGTTGGCCGTGTGATCAAAGGTATAGACATATCCCGCCCCAGTCCGCAGTGGTTACAGGAAAAGTTGCGCCGCTGCGGTGTTCGCTCCATCGATGCAGTCGTGGATGTGACCAACTATTTACTGCTGGAGCTCGGTCAACCTATGCATGCGTTTGACCACGGTAAGCTGCACGGTGCCATCGAAGTGCGTATGGCGGCGACTGATGAGTCGATAGAGTTGCTGGACGGCAAGACACTCAAATTACGTGCAGATACACTGGTTATTGCAGATCGTGAGGGGCCGCTTGCGATGGCTGGAATCATGGGAGGGCAGCGCTCAGCAGTCAGTGGCACTACAGAAGATATTGTTTTAGAAGCGGCATTCTTCGCTCCCAAGCCACTGGCGGGGAAGGCCCGCTCCTACGGGCTGCACACGGATTCTTCTCACCGTTTCGAGCGCGGTGTGGATTTTGAGTTACAGGTGCATGCGATGGAGCGTGCCACGCAAATGCTGCTGGAACTGGTCGGCGGTGAGGCCGGGCCTGTTCAGGAAGTGGCGTCAAAAAATAATCTACCCACGCGGCCTGACGTCGTCCTCAGAGCTGCCCGTATCGAGAAAGTGCTGGGCTTAAGTCTGTCAGCCGATGAAGTCGAACGTATTTTGTGTGGACTCGGACTGGGTGTCACCGCGACGGATGGTGGTTGGTGTTGTTCGGTTCCCAGTTGGCGATTCGATATCACTATTGAGGCAGACCTATTGGAAGAGTTAGCCAGAGTCTATGGCTACAATCGGCTGCCGGTGACCCATATCCACGCCAAGCTGGAGATGCAGGCGCGGCCTGAAACAGACTTGTCTATTCGCTATTTACGTCGGCACCTAAGTGCCAGAGGTTATCGGGAGGCAATCACCTACAGTTTTATAGACCCTCAGTTACAGCGGATATTTGATCCCGAGCAAGCGCCGGTGGCCCTGAGCAATCCTATTTCCGCCGATATGGCCGTCATGCGCACCAGCCTGCTGCCGGGACTGGTTAGCGCCGTTCTGCACAATACCAACAGGCAGCAGCCTTCTGTCAGGTTGTTCGAGACGGGCCTGCGATTTATACCCGACGATTCAGGGCTGCGTCAGGTGCCGACGCTGGCCATGGTCTCTACGGGTCCGCGCTTTGAAGAGTCTTGGGCGTCGCCCGCCGATGACGCTGATTTTTTTGATTTAAAGGGGGACCTTGAGAGCCTGCTGGGTCTGACTCGCAGTTCGGAACACTTTAGCTTCGGCGCCACTTCACGGCCGGCACTCCACCCAGGGCAGACTGCCTGCATCACCCGCAAGGGCGACGTTGTCGGCTTTGTGGGAGCACTACACCCCTCGGTAGGCGCTGAATTGGGGCTAAACGCGCCTTTGTACCTCTGCGAAATTGACCTAGCGGTATTGCTTGAAGGAGAGATACCAAAGTATGCAGAACTGTCCAAGTTTCCCGAAGTTCGCAGAGATTTGGCGGTAGTTGTCGACAAGACAGTGTCATCGGCCCGTTTGATGGAGGATGTGCGAGCGGCTGCCGGAACTTACATCACAGACTTAAGGCTTTTTGATGTCTATACAGGGAAAGGCATTGATCCTAAAAGAAAAAGTCTCGCACTGGGTTTGACATTCCGCGACCAATCGCGCACTCTTGCCGAGGAAGATGTGAATGTGGCTGTGGGTCAAGTGATTGATCTATTGGAAAAAAACTATAATGCTGAGCTTAGGAACTAGGTAGAAGAGACGATGGTTGCTCTTACTAAATCTGAAATGGCTGAACGCCTATTTGAAGAGCTGGGGCTCAACAAACGGGAGGCCAAGGAGATCGTAGAGTTGTTCTTCGAGGAAATTCGCGGTTGCCTTGAGAACAATGAGCAGGTCAAGTTGTCGGGTTTCGGTAATTTCGACCTGCGTGATAAGAGCCAGCGTCCAGGGCGCAACCCTAAAACGGGTGAAGAGATTCCGATTTCCGCCCGCAGGGTTGTTACGTTTAGGCCCGGTCAGAAGCTAAAAGCACGAGTAGAAGAATATGCTGGAACCGACACACAACAATGAGCTACCGCCAATCCCTGGCAAACGTTATTTCACTATTGGTGAAGTCAGTGAGCTTTGCGCAGTTAA
The DNA here is from genome assembly GCA_028823475.1 of Halioglobus sp. GTDB lineage: Bacteria > Pseudomonadota > Gammaproteobacteria > Pseudomonadales > Halieaceae > Marimicrobium. The sequence continues at coordinate 3,861 of JAPKBI010000247.1, forward strand.
GCCTCACGTCCTTCG
>JAPKBI010000026.1 GCA_028823475.1 Halioglobus sp.
TCAGCCCTTCATTGGCTGAACCCATCGTGGCCTCGAGTTCGGACTGCACAATCTTGAGAAATGCCTGGCCGGGGCTGAGACTCTGCATCACGTCTTCACCCAGCGCGCGCTTCTTGACAGCGCCTACAAACTCCTTGACCACTGGCATCGCCACATCGGCCTCTAACAGGGCCATACGCACTTCACGCATCGTGTCTTGGATATTCTCTTCATTCAGCCTCGCCTTCCCCGAAACAGTGCGCAAGCTGTGGGACAATCGATCACTCAAACTCTCAAACATTTATATCTCCGGGGCCATTAAAAACCGAGACAGCAATTACTATTGATTCTACTGTGACAAGTCGGTACAAAGGGTGCAGTATACTTTACTCCGGCCCAAGCCCCAAACCGATGTCAATTTCATTACTCGCCCCGCTTTGCGCACTGTTGTATCTGGCCGCCACCGGCCTGCAATTGCTGCACCTATCGCAACAGCACAAGCAACTCGGCCGCGATGTCTTTGCACTTGGTCTGTTTGCGTTAGCGTCGCATACGCTTATCGTCTGGAAAATTGTGTTCCCCGGCGAGGGGGTCGACTTAGGGCTCTTCAAAGTTGCCGCGCTTATTGCTCTGGTGATCAACCTGGCCTGCGTCACATCTTTGACCCGTAGGCCATTACAGAACTTACTGATCGTGCTATTCCCGCTATCGGCCCTAACGGTACTGGTAGCCACTTTTGCACCCGACACAACGCCGCTTCTGAGCCATCTTAGTGGCGGCATGATATTACACATTAGCAGTTCAATCTTGGCCTACGCGGTGCTCACACTAGCGGCTATTCAAGCCACCGTACTTGCCTTACAGGACCATCAATTGAAGAACCGGCACACCCGTGGAATTATCCAAGTGTTACCGCCACTACAATTGATGGAAGCTATGTTATTTGAACTTCTGTGGATTGGTGTGGCTCTGCTGACGATCGCTATCGCTTCAGGCGTTGTATTTATTGATGATATTTTCACCCAAAGCTTAGTGCACAAGACTACCCTGACAATCGCTGCCTGGTTACTGTTTTCCACATTGCTGTGGGGACACTACCAACTGGGATGGCGCAGCAATACTGCTGTGCGCTTTACGCTTGTTGGCTTTGGGCTGTTGATGCTGGCTTTTTTCGGCTCCAAGTTGGTCCTGGAAGTGATCTTGCACCGTGCCTGATCCATTGTTAAAAAAGACAATGGGGCTTGCTCCGCCGCTGGTTTTTCTTCAAGATGACGGTCGCTCTTTCCTACGAGGTTCAAACCGGCTTTGAACGAAGCACCGCTGGGTTTATTGTTTTCACTTCTTGCTGTACTCGTCATTCTCTCGGCCTTCTTCTCCAGTGCAGAAACCGCGATGATGACGCTCAATCGTCATAAGTTGAGGCACCTGCAGAAAAACAAGATCCGAGGCGCTATTCGTGCCGGAAAATTACTGGATCGTCCAGACCGTCTGATTGGCTTGATCCTGATCGGCAACAATATGGTCAACATTTTCGCCTCAGCCGTCGCAACAGTCATCTCCATTCGACTGTGGGGAGATGCCGGCGTCTATATCGCCACAGCCGCACTGACAGTGGTAATTCTTGTTTTTGCTGAAGTTACGCCAAAAACGATTGCGGCGCTGCACCCAGAAAGGGTGGCATTCCCCGCGAGCGTGATTTTGCTCCCGCTAATGACACTCATGAGCCCTGTCGTTGCAATGGTTAATGCAGTGACCAATAGGTTGTCGCGACTGCTCGGCTTTGATCCAAAGAAAGAGGCCTATGAACACGTCTCCGCTGATGAGTTGCGAACCATCGTAACCGACGCCGGGAAGTTAATTCCTGCAAGGCATAGAGAATTATTGATCAACATCATGGATCTGGTGCAGGTTTCGGTTGATGACATTATGGTGCCTCGCAATGAGGTGTACGGCATTAATCTCGACAACACTGATCAAGAGATACTGCTTAAGATCCAATCGACCGCGCACACACGATTGCCGGTTTGGCGCGATGACATCAACAATATCATTGGCGTGCTGCACATGCGCAGCATCAGCCGTGTGGTGAATGGGCTGACACTGGACCGAGTCGCACTGGAACGAGAGATGGAAAAACCTTATTTTGTCCCCGAGAGCACGCCTCTACATACTCAGCTCATAAATTTTCAGGAAATGAAAAAACCGCTGGCCGTCGTTGTTGACGAATATGGCGAAGTGCGAGGCGTGGTCGCACTGGGAGACATTTTAGAGGAAATCGTCGGAGACTTTACTTCCAATATGGCTGAAACAACAGAGAGTATTCTGTTGGAACGCGATGGCAGTTACATCATCGATGGCACAGAGAATATTCGCGACATCAACAAAACGCTTGGCTGGGCCTTGCCCAAAGATGGCCCAAAAACACTAAGCGGCCTAATACTGGAATATCTGGAGTCATTCCCCGCTGCCCCTGCGGGGCTGACCATAGGCAACTACCGTCTGGAAATTCTCGAACTTGAAGGGAATGTTGTGCGGTCGGTGAGGGCTCAACCTCTCGTCTGATTCACCGGAATTCTGTCCGCGACGGTGCCCGGCAAATCATCCAAGACTCCACGAGCACATGCGTTTACATAAGTCGGATAGTGGTGCTTGCCTGACAGCGCTCACGTGCAAGACGCAATACTTCCTGTTTTTGCTCATTGGTGGACATAAACCAGTCTGTGATCTCCTCCGCAGAGCGGTAACACCCCATACAGATATCATTCTCGTCCAAAGCACATATCGAAATGCAAGGTGATTTTAAATCATCAATGCTCATTCCTGCTCCTTGAGATGCGCACTGTAAAGTTGACCGTTACGAATGTAATGATCTGCACTGTAGATCAATCCCAACTGCTGCTCCTGAGACAACTGGGACTTAATTTTAGCAGGCGACCCTAACACAAGAGAACCGTCGGGAATTTCCATACCCTCCGTCACCAATGCATTGGCACCTATCAGACAGCCTTTTCCTACCTTCGCCCCGTTAAGGACGACAGCATTGATACCCACCAGTGAGCCATCTCCGATGGTGCAGCCATGCAACATCGCATTGTGACCCACCGTTACGTTCTGCCCCACTGTCAGCGGGAAACCTGGATCTGCGTGCATCACCGTACCGTCTTGGATATTACTGCCCGCCCCCACCTCAATACGGTCAGCATCACCGCGCAGCACGCAACTGAACCACACAGTGGCGTTCTCATGGAGAATGACATCACCGATAATCACTGCATTTGGCGCAATAAAATGTCCTTCACCGACCAACGTCACTCGCTTGTCATCCAGACTGTATTTCATGGTTGTTGTTTCCAATCGCGTTGTAAATCAAAACCGGCATCGTAGGCGACATTGGCCAACAGCACCAGTATAGCCGCGGTGACACCCCAAACATTGTCATTCCCCACTTGATAATGCGGCACACGGCGAGACTCGCTCCCATAAGACATAGTCTCCAGGCGAAAGATCGCGGGATCGCCAAAAACAGACAATGGCGCAAAAAAAACGCTATCAAATTCGCCATGATCAACTACTAAATCAGGCGCAGCAGGCACGCTGGCTATACAGGGGAAGACTTCAAAGCCAGTACGCGTAATCAGCGGTTCCAACTCTCCCAGCGGCTGAATCATTCCCAATGACAGGCCGACTTCCTCCATCGCCTCACGTGTTGCAGTCTCCCAAGGCGAGAGATCTTCCACCTCGCGCTTACCGCCAGCAAAGGCGATTTCTCCGGGGTGCAGTGGCAGATGCATCGCGCGGCGACCCAGCAACACACGAGGTTCAGCTTCTTCAGTAAGCGCCACCAGCACAGCAGCCTGTGGACACAGACCCTCTCCCAACGGTCGCTTCCAGGCATCTTGATGCAGCGGCAGACCTGCATCGATTCGCCGCAACAGCCCAGTAGAATCAATCATAAATGTGGCAACTCAGTGGCCAATGCAACAACGTCCCAAGCGGGCTGTTCGTAAGGATGAGCATCCAGCAGTGCTGCTACTACAGCTCGGATACATTCAGCCTCACACACCAATTCCACTCGATACTCCGCCACTTTTTTACGCTCGTCCTGTTGGCCCAAAAAAGGGCTACTGCCCTGCAAAGGGCGAAATTCTCCCTCACCAAGCACCTGCCAGCAGCATCTGTCGTAGGTTCCGATCCGCCCTCCCCCAACTGAAAAAACAGCGGTCTTAACCTGTTCTACATGAGATTCTGGCACGTAGAAACACAGTTTATACATTACACACCACGTGCCTGCCGCGCATAAAATTCCTCGGAAAATTGCGCCAGAACGCCGTCGTCAATCGCAGTGCGAATCGCTGCCATGTGCTGCTGATAAAAATGCAGATTATGAACAGTGTTCAGCTGAGAACCAAGAATCTCGTTGCACTTGTCCAGGTGATGCAGGTACGCACGGCTAAAATTCTGACAGGTATAACAGTCGCACTCCACATCAAGTGGCAACGTGCTTTTTTTATGACAGGCATTGCGCAGTTTAAGCGACCCGTGCGAGGTAAACAGATTGCCGTTACGGGCGTTGCGCGTAGGCATTACACAGTCGAACAAATCAATCCCTCGTCGCACCCCTTCCAACAGATCTGCAGGTGTTCCGACGCCCATTAGGTAACGCGGCTTATCAACGGGCAAAATAGGTCCCAAAGTATCAAGCACACTGAGCATCTCGTCTTTAGGTTCTCCAACCGACAACCCGCCGATGGCGTAACCGTCAAAACCGATATCGACCAACCCAGCGAGAGATTCCCGGCGCAATTGCGGATACATTCCGCCCTGCACAATACCAAACAACGAGGCCAAACTATCTCCATGCGAAGACTTGCTGCGCAGCGCCCAGCGCAGGGACAGCTCCATCGAGTGACGCGCCTCTGCCTCAGTTGCCGGGTAGGGCGTACATTCATCAAAGATCATGACAATATCCGAGCCCAAGCTGCGCTGGATCTGCATCGACGTCTCGGGATCCAAGAAAACCTTAGCGCCATCAACCGGTGACTGGAATGCGACACCAGCCTCCGAAATCTTTCGCATAGCACCCAGACTGAAAACCTGGAACCCGCCTGAATCTGTCAGAATAGGTCCATCCCAACCCATAAAATCATGCAGATCCCCATGCTGCTCAATGATCGCGGTACCCGGACGTAACCACAGATGGAAGGTGTTACCCAAAATGATCTCGGAACCCGTGGCACGTATGTCCCGCGGCGACATGCCCTTAACAGTACCGTAAGTCCCAACCGGCATAAACGCAGGCGTTTCTACTTTGCCGCGCGGAAAAACTAAACGTCCACGTCTGGCCGAACCGTCGTTGCCCAACTGCTCAAAATGCATGTCACACTGGCCGCTCATGGTTCACTCTGGCCCTTCTGTTGACTCGTTATAAACATGGCGTCACCGTAACTAAAAAAGCGGTACTCCCCCTCTATCGCCTCTGAGTATGCCCCCATTATAGCCTCCCTACCTGCAAAGGCACTCACCAACATCAGCAGTGTTGATTCAGGCAAATGAAAGTTGGTAACAATGGCGTCTACACTATGAAAACGATATCCGGGGTAAATAAAAATGTGTGTGTCCCCAACGAAGGGCTGTATATCGCCGGTGCCCATGCTAGCAGATTCCAGGGAGCGCACAGCTGTCGTACCCACCGCAATAACTCGACCTCCACGCGCTCGTGTTTCCCGTACCGCTGCACACACGGCCTCACTCAACTCGACAAATTCACTGTGCATCACATGTCGTTCGATGTCTTCTTCTCGCACTGGCTGGAACGTGCCCGCGCCGACATGCAGGGTCACGGCTACTCGTCTGACCCCAAGGGCGTCGATCTGTGCCAGTAAATCCTCTGTAAAGTGCAAGCCCGCAGTGGGCGCCGCGACCGCACCTTCACGCGCAGCATAGACCGTCTGGTAACGGTCCTGATCAGCGTTATCATCCTCACGCTCAATATAGGGCGGCAGTGGCATATGACCAATGTGCCGTAGAATCTCAGCCAGGGCACTACTGCCTTCGCTGGACACACAAAACAGATCCCCCTCACGTCCGGTGACAACCAACTGAAAAGGCCCGGGGTCACACCCTGCCGTTTCGCACAAATGAATAACCGACCCGGCCCGCGGAGATTTACTGGCTCGAATATGGGCCACAGCGGTGTGTGAACCCGTCAACCGCTCAATCAGAACCTCCACTTTACCGCCGGTTACTTTTTGTCCCCACAGCCTAGCGGGGATCACCCGAGTGTCATTAAAAACGAGTAAATCATCAGAGTTCAGGAAATCAGGCAGCTCGTAAAAACGCTGATGATGCAGGCCTCCTTTAGCGCCGTCCAGCACCAAAAGCCTACTGTCACTGCGTTCAGACAGCGGGTGCTGGGCGATCAATTGCGGAGGCAAAAGGTAATTGAAGTCGCTGCGTTTCATCGATAAAAAAGCCGGCTCTGGGCCGGCTCTGGGAAGCAAGCCCGGAAGCTTACTTCTCTTCTTTCTCGGCAGGAGGTGCTTCAGCGGGTGCCTCTTCTACAACAGGCGCATCTTCTATAACAGGAGCTGCCTCTTCAGCAGGAGCCTCCTCTTCAATAGGCGCTTCTTCGGCAGCAGCTTCTTCAACGGGGGCCTCTGCTAGAGCCGCTTCTTCCGCTGGCGCCTCAACAGCGACCTCTTCTTCAGCCACAGGCTTGGCAGGCAGTGTGACTTTAATCAAGTCTTCCGCCAATAGAATGCGTGCCTTTTCTTCGCCATTAACGGCCTTTTTATTGGCGTCTTTGACAGCGTAACGCTCGTCACCACGTTTGTAGATGCTGTATTCAGCTGTTTTTTTAACTAATTTCATCGCCATGCTCTTTTCTCCCTAGATACTCAGATTAATCGCTCCAGTGTGAGCGACATTCATAGATTCAATTCACGTTGGAACCGGCGCGCAGTGTACAGGCAAATTTTCCGAAGGTTAAGGAAATTTATTGAAGTTTCATTTTAGATTGTTATAATCCCGCTCTGTGCAGGGCGCGTCGTCTATAGTGACGTCATCCCAGCCCTCTTTGCCGGAGTGGTGAAATTGGTAGACACGTCGGATTCAAAATCCGATTCTCGCAAGAGAGTGCCGGTTCAAGTCCGGCCTTCGGTACCAGCACCACGTAGACCCTTTTAAAAATCAGAACTTTCCGCTGGATTTCTTACCTGTTAATGCTTTACTTTGACTGTCCTAGGTTTTATTGATCTCAAAACAGGTGGAAAAAATGTCTGAATGTCCCTTTGCCAATATCATGGCGCCCACATATCTTGGCGATGGATTCGACGGAACCGACGTAGCGAAAATTCGCGCTGCCGGCCCCGCCATCAAAATTGACGATCCCTCAACAGGTGTCCCTTATTGGGCGATTACGCAGCACGCAGCGATTGACTTCGTGTCCAAGAACAACAACTTGTTTTCGTCGCGTTTACGCACAGCGATACCGATGGAATTTGATCAAGAGATGGTGGATGAAGTTCAAAGCCAGATGTTCATCAACCTTGATCCGCCTGACAATATTGATTATAGAAAGCTCATTCGTGATCACTTTACACCTGCGGCAGTTGCGACCTACGAACCTAGGGCCAGAATGTATGCCAGAGAAGTTGTCGATCGCATGGCTGGCAAAACATCCTGCGAGTTTGTGACGGATGTGGCCGCAGAATTGCCGCTACGGATGATCCTAGACTTCTTTGATATTCCCCAAGAAGACAGACACAAGATTTTCGGATGGACGAATACAATGCTGTTCGGCGACGATCCCGACGTATCAGGTGGCCGTGAGGCCGCTGATACGGCTTCTCTTGAGCTAATGCTTTACGCTCACGAACTTGCAGGCAAGTATCGTAACTCCGATGTGAAAAACGTCAGCAGTCAATTGCTAAATGGCGTGATTAATGGCGAGCCGGTCTCTGACGACACGTTTGCATGGATTTTTCTAATGATTATTGTCGCGGGCAATGAAAGCACGCGCACGACCATAACTCACGCCATTCGCAACTTGATCGAGAACCCAGAGCAATATCGCCATCTGCAGGAAAATCCGGAAAAGATCGAAGACGCTATTTTTGAAATGCTGCGTTACAACCCCCCGTTCATCTGTATGCGCCGCACGGCAACTCAGGATATTACAGTGCCCGAACTAGACAATGCACCTATCAAGAAGGGCGACAAAGTTATTATGTATTATCCAGGCGCTAACCGTGATCCCGCGGTATTTGAGGACCCGGAGGCTTTCGATATACACCGAGCGGACCGCCAAGACCTCACGCGTGATATACGCTCTTTCGGTATAGGCCGTCACAATTGTTTCGGCATGAACCTGGCCAAAATGGAAATGAAGGTCATGTTGGAGGAAATTCTCGGGCGCATGGATAATATGCAGTTCAATGGCCCTGTGGTTTATATGAAGTCAAATTTCGTGCAGGGCATTAAGGAGATGCCGATTACTTTCGAGATGCGAAGGTCTGACTGAGTGCACATTATCGGGGTGGCCTAACATGATTCCCTTGGCTACTGACAATCGCTGAGCGATGCGAGTAGCAGCGATGTATGAACTGCTGGAAACAGCGTCAAGTATAAGGCCTGACACTGCACCGGGCGCTCTCAGTTGTCGCCGAGTTCCGGTTGCTGGCTAAGTATCCCTGCCCTGAAAAAGGGCGGAATGGACATGGACTTCAGAGACTCGGGGTCTACAAATACCCGGGTTAACTTGCCATTAGCCGAGCCCGTGTAGTAGATTGGCCAAGCCCAGAGAGTATTAATACTTCCTATAATCGACGTACTGCTGGCAACGTGAGCAATGATGATTTCAGCATAGGCACCAACTGGTCTTACGACGACACCTATGACGAACAAGTGTCAGCGGGCATTCTTTGTGTTGTGGTACGATAACGTAGTTTAATTTTTGCTAGCTCATTGTTTGAAGTAGGGTTGGCGTTGCAAGCAGACAGGGAATCAGGCAAACATGAAATCATTAGTATTTTTAAGTTTAGTGATTAGCTTAAGTGTGGCCAGTATCGTCACCGCAGACGAATTCCCAAACATGATTGGGACCTGGACAGGAACATCTGAGGCCGTGGTTCTCGGCAACCCGGCGTACTACCCTGATCGAGCGTCTGAACAGGCGACACCGCGATCGAGTAGCGCAGATTTTACCATTACTCTGACGCATCAAGATGGTCGGCGCATCTGGGGCAATGTGAGCTCAAATAATATGTCAGAGCCGTGGATAGGTGCCTTTTGGAATGACGGAAAATCCTTTCAGGCAGTCGATGCAGATGGCCAGATCGTGGGGCGGATGATAAACACGAACACTATGGAACTCATGTACACCCAGCAAGCAGGCAGTACCATGATTACTAGCCACGTTGTTTTCTCTCGCGCTGGCGATTAACGCCGAATTCTTCGACTTTTTGAGGGAGAACCCTTATATAAATTCTGCATTCAAGGCTTTACCAAAAAGGCTCGGCGAACCCAATCGCATATTAATCCCTAATTCTGTTGCTCTATGAACGGCTCTTTCTGCTACACCTGATACTTGAGAACCGATCAACTCTGATCTTAGTTGGCGAGCTAAATCGACATACAATGGGCCGCTACCGAGCAATGCCCGGCTAACTTTCAAACTTTTCTGAGATACAAAGGCTATATTCAGGCCATGCACTGTTAACTTCAAAGTTCCTATAACAACCTCTGAGCGTTCGAGGGAGAAAATTACAAACTGCGCTGTAGTGTCATCGTCTTCTTCCTCAACACTAATGGCTGCAATAATTTTTTAACCTGTTCTGCACAACTCACTCACGCATCCTAAACACAATGGCTCAATGCCACGCCTGAAAAAGGCGCCGCTGACCAGTTTGCGTACGCGCAAATGATCAGGACCTTCCATCACGCCCAGCGCGTGCTTGCGCCAGGTATGCAGTGCGTCGCCTTCGTTAAAGCCGCGGCGCTCTAAAAACTCGATACCTTCATTACTAAAGTCGGCGCCCTTAATCGTCCATTCGCAGTCGTCCCAATGCAGCGGCACGAGCGTTCCCTTGTCGTTAACGGCGACGCGATGCTTGTCACGCAACTTGGCAAACAGAAGGTAGGTATATTGCCAAAAATGCAGCGTCGGCGAGGGGAATAACAGGAAGGATTTGCATGGTTGGCATAAGATCATGAGTAGTCCGAGAAAATCAAGTTATCCAAGCCTAGCATCAATATTATTCACGGGACTAATGCCACATTGCAAGTGTGGCCAGCCAATCGCTGCAACAGAACACCTAAGCCCGCAGCACCCGCTCTGCCTATCGGGACTACCTGTGTCACCATCCCCCGATAATATAATCACGAACGGGTTTTCCAGTGAACCTCGCAGTACCTCCACCAGCACCAGCAATAACAACAGCAGGAGCAACCATCCCCGTAGGTCCACTCTGGCTCTTGGCCACCTCTACTAAATCGTCTAATTCGCCTTGGACAATGAAGTAGTTCATGTTCTAGATCCCTGAGATAGCTTGTGCACAGTGCCAGCGGCTGCTATTTTCTGCCTAAGACAAACTAAGCTTGTAACAGGAGAGCCCGTGGTCTATCAACATTATCACCAGAGCGATGAAGTTATCGTAGCCGAACCCAACCGATCTGCCAGTTGGCAGGTAAACAAGATGGTTTTGATCGCCATGTGTTGCCTGTCAGGCGCAATCGCCGGCGGCTTTGCATTGATAGGCGCCTGGCCCATCCTGCCATTTGCCGGCTTGGAAATGCTTGCTCTGGGCTCAGCACTTTACTACGTATGTTGGAAGCTGAGATACCGGCATGTTGTTACGTTGGAAACTGACAGCGTGTTGATTCAAAAAGGGCATTATCATCCACGCCAGCAGTGGCGCTTTGACCGCCACAACACGACAATACAAGTAATGACCCTGCCACATCCATGGGATGCACCCCAGATCAGCTTTTGCAACCGTGGAGAGCAAGTGAGCCTGGGTGACTTCCTAAGCAAGGAAGATACAGATAAGCTGTTACAACTGTTGCGCGATAGGTTCCGCGTTCAGGACCCTGCAGCACAAGGACACAGGGATTTTTAATCCCCGCCCGAAGTACAAAAAAAGCAGTGTCGAATTAAGCGCACAGCGCAAGGACACAAGATCCACCGCGTCGAGAAACACAAGAACAAGAGCTACACTTTTGAAGAATTTGGCGAGGACCTGACTGAAGGCGACTTAAGCTGCCTCAATAATAAACGTTCTGCCACCCCTTGAATCCTTCCCCGTGGCTCAAGCCGATCTGGTATTATCTGCTTGATCGGTACTGGCTAACACCGAACACCATGCGGGACAACGCCGACACTAACAAATATCAAAGAGCAGCATTAAAAGGAGATAGTCCCATGTATATCAACGAAGCGGCACAGCAGTTTATAGACTCACATAAGCCTGAAAAGATCGATGTTGATCGTATCAAGCAAAGCCATACGAGAGTGGAGGATTACTTAGCGTCATTAGCACAGCGGACCGACGACAAAGATGGCTATTATGTCGAAATCAGTGGCGTGGACTCAATCACCGGTAATACCATCAGAGTACAATGGAAGCCAATGAGCGACAAAATGCGAGCGTAAGGCCACGCGTTTAGGAAAGTCTATGACAGGGTCTATAGCGGCAAGCCGACACTATAAAACCCAGAACGATGCGAGGCATGTCCCCCGTTAAGACATGATGCAAGCCAATATCCGCCTAGCGACGATCACCTACTGTGACGCTAAAACAGTTTGGCAGCAGGCCTTTAATAATGGCGCCACGAATATCACAGCGACCCGGTAGATTGTAATACGTTCGGAGGACCTCTTCCCACAGCACCCGCTGGAGACCGAATGGCTGCACTGAAAAGGTTCGAGGCTACGATTTCGACCTTCGCCATCATAATCTTTACAGCACACCCCGCATTTTCGCGACTTTACTCTCAATAAAATTAGACAATAAGTGAGCTATTGTTCTACCGTATTTTTTAAACTGAGAATCGATATAGTTTATACTTCTCTGCGACGCCAGCCATCAGGGCCAAAAAAGAAAATAATGAACAATCAGCTCAGAAAAATTTATGATGCTTTTGCGAAAACCTACGAAGAGAATCGTGGGCAGTTTGATATGTCTGATGTTCTAGATGACTTTTACTCGACACTAAATCTAGAAAATGGGAAATTGCTTGATCTAGGATGTGGAGCGGGTGAGCCAGTTGCTCGTTACTTTACGGATCATAACTGGTCAGTCATCGGTGTGGATTTTTCAGAACAGATGATTAGATTAGCATCCCAATATGTACCAGAGATGCAAACCATGCATGCAGACATCAGTGACGTTGATTTCGAATCAAATCAATTTGACGCAATCATAGCAAGCTACAGCTTTTTTCATATTTCAGCCGATAAACACACAGAAATTTTTAAAAGACTTCACAAGTGGCTTTGTCCAAATGGCAAGGCATTGTTTACCTATGCGACGGAAGAGTACACGGGCAGCAAAGCATTTGATGGCTACAAAAATTTTATGGGACAGGAATTATATTACAGCCACAAAGCGCCCGATGAGATGTATGTTGATTTAGAAGATATTGGTTTCAATATCGATTCCATAGATTACAGAAATATCGGTGACGAAACATTTCTGTGGGTTACCTTAAGTAAGGTTCCACTATAAACATTAAATCGACGTCCGCGCTCCTGTCCCTTTAGGCCTATCAATACCTATCGTTATAGCAGGCTGGCAACCATCAGACAATCCCTGGCCCCGTGGCGCCATCAAATCCTATTTCCATCAGAGTCTCCCACTCTTCATCAGAGCGCACACCCTCAGCGATCACGATCACACCGATAGAATGACCTACAGTGCACAGATTACCCAATAAGTTTTGGTTTGCTGTGTTTGCGTTGATGTCGCGTACAAAATTAGCATCAACTTTTAGATAGTCCAAACCCACATCATGCAGTTCGCCCAATGCGGCTAGCTGGTGCCCCATATGCTCGATACCAATTTTAGCGCCGTACTCCTTGACCCGACTGCACAGTAATTTGAAGCCGCTGAGATGACGAAAAGCCATTGGTTCGGATAATTCCATCCACAGTTTTTCTGCTGCATCTGTATGTGCGGATAACTGCTCGCTAATCCATTCAGCAAAAGACGGCTCCACCACAGCCGCCACTGACAAATTGACACTAACCGGCTGGCCTGTGTCTGCAATTTTTCTTAGTGCCAGCTGGACCACCTGCTGATCCAACATATGGGACATCTCGAGCCTGTTAATCCAAGGTAGGAATTGGCCAGCAGTAATGAGTTCTCCCTCCCAAGCAAGGCGCACCGGCGCTTCAATATGTAACAATCCGCCATCGGTGCCGATGGCAGGAAAGGTGGCAAGAGAAAAAAGGCCGTCGCTGAACGCGTGGCCGAATATATCACGCCAATAAACCATCTGTTCCCGCACGGAAGTCAACGGTACATCACCTTTTGCCGCGACATTAATCCGTGAAATGCCTTCGTTAGCAGAGATCAACATAGAACTGTCCAGACGAGTCATGATCTCGCCAATGGTGTCCCCCTGCTGATAAAGGGTCGCAGCAGCAGGCAAGTGCACATCATCATCGATACTGCGGCCTTCGAGCACTGCTGTGAGCGCCTGTTGGATTTCTTTTGCAGCCTGATCCGCTTGTATGGCACGCGGGACCAGCAGTGCGAAATCTGACCCATTCAGACGACAGGCGGCCGAACGGCTGTGGTCAGTGACAATACTGTTCAAGCCGGCGCCCATGTCCGCGATCATACTATCGATGAACGTACGCCCATATTTTTCATTGAGCCCCATGAGGCCAGTTAGCCGAACCAGACAAATACTGCCAGCTGAATTAACATCGTCACTGTGTAAGGCCGCATCCAGTGATCTCATGAATGGCTCACGGTTCATTAGTCCGCTCACCTTATCGACATGAGCTTCGCGCTGCCATTTTTCAAGGCGTTTGGCTTCCTGAGCCAGCATCTGCCTGATTCTTTCAGACAGGTTATTCATGGAGTTCACTACCTGGCGAAACTCCAGTGTTTTCGGCTCTGGGATGGAAATAAAACGGCGCTCGCCAATTGCCTTGGCTTGATCCACCACGTTTTCAAGCGGTCGCAATATAATCTTGAGCAAATAACTACCCAACGCACCGGCCAAGATCATGACCAACAGAAACACTATCGCCATCTTCTGCGTGCTATGCCACAGCTCCGCATAGGCAAAGCGAGAATGACTGCGCAGTTTAAGCAATCCTACCTGCTGCCAACCCTTCATAACACTGGCGATCCCCGGCTCCACCTCAATGGGAAAAAGCTTCATAAACCAGTCGGGAGCGTCTCCAGTATCCTGGGTGTCTTCACGCAAGATAGTGACCACTCCCTCGGGGTCGGTGAGTTGAATTAGCTCATAAAAACCCGTATCAAATTGCGCTGAAAGAGTGAGCTCCAGCAACACCTCGTCAGCGTCCTGCTGCGTAAGGGAAAGAGCCAACGCTGTAGCGTTATCGGAATTCTTCATACCTAACTGCTGCTGGAGATAAGTCTTCGCCGAGAGACTGCTCACGATAACGCTACCAACAAACACAAGGGTCAACAAAAATATGACCGCCAGCCAAAGTTGTTTATATAAAGACATATTAGTACTCCCTTGCATTCATGGCTTAGCCCAACCCTTCTGCTGCTGCACGCTGAAGCACATCGCGCCAGCGTGAAAGCTTGGCCCCAGGATCGGTGGTAGCCGGCGCCGCGGCACCTCCAACCCATAAACCATTGCTGTTGAACCCATAGACGGGTGTCAGGTCTTTGCGACTGGAAGCTGGACGCACTGAGCGGATCAGGTTATCAAGAATCATGGGGTCGGCTGATGGGGCAGCATAATAAGCCAACACCATGTGCGCTGCGTAAACGTTGCCATTGCGGCCATCCATTAGCGCCTTGACATAGGTAATACGCAGTCTGTTCACATCAACACCGGCCAAGATCAGGGTTGCATACTTGGCTATGGCAAAATCCTCGCAGTCAACCTCGCCATTACCCATGGTCTCTAGCGGTGTCGCCCAATAATCTTTCTGCCCCCAAGCCTCAGGGTCTTCCACCCAGCGAATCTTCGAGTTGAAAAAATGATTTACCTTGACCAGTTTCTGCTCGTCTGGGAGATTCTGAATATCGTCAATCATGACGCGCCACTGAGCCACTAGGTCAGACGCATTCTGGCCATACCGACTCAGCGCCAAGGCTTGCATGCGGTCTAGGTCGGGCTTTGCCAGCACCAGAGTGCCCGCCAACAGAGACACAATGACTAGCCAGCGCAAGATATTGATGCCTAAAGGCATATTTCGCGGTCCACATTAAGTATGGTCGTTTACAGCAATGCGAATAAAGCCGGGTTCACGTGATAGCCGGCTGCGCACGCCTCGAAAACGTGTTTCCCTTCAGCTGTAGCCTATAGTGCCACAAATCAACACTGTAATGTCCCGGCAAGTAATGGCTCAATGGCTATCTGAGCTTAGACTCCACAAAAGTAGTCAGACTACCCACCGTGGCAAAAACATCGGCACTAATCTCATCATCATCAACCG
>JAPKBI010000248.1 GCA_028823475.1 Halioglobus sp.
AGCCAGCGTTCGACTGCAACGGCATTGGGGCGCGACATTGTTGAACGTATGCGAACAAATTCTGGACAACTTGAGGCTTATCGGGCGCGGGTAATCGGGGACACTAGAAGGTTACTTCCGCAGCCAGAGGCTGATTGCGATATCTCTACTTGTACCGCGCCACAACTTGCAGCGTTTGACCTATGGCAGTGGGAGTCGAACCTGTTAGGGCGGTCAGGGCGGCGCAGTAGCGTGAGTTCAGGTGGACTTTTATCACCTCGGGCCTGTATCTCAAGTGATGGTGGTGAAGTGGCTGTGACCATAAGTTGGCTTGTTTCCTCCGTTGTCCAGCAATCAACACCATCGACCTGCGGTGCTGAAAATATTGAGTCCGAGGTGACACAGAATGAAGCCCATGACTACACATTACAGCGACGGCAGCTCATGATTTCCACCTACATAGGAAGACGTTGAGTATGACGGGTAACAAGCGAAAATTTGGATGTGCATCAGGGCGAGGCTTTTCTTTGGTTGAACTTATGGTGTCAATGTTATTAGGGGTCATCCTGAGTACGGGGTTTGTCAGCACTTATCTAGGTGCTAAACGGAATGCCTTTTATGATGAGCAGATGGCGCGAATGCAGGAAAACGGACGTTATGCGATGCGTCTGCTGTCACGAGAATTGGCGATGGTGGGATTTTATGCAGGTGTTCCCTCAGTGGACGGGGTGGTCCCAGTGCCAGTGGGTGGGGATTGCAGTCATCAGAATTGGGCCCTGAACGTAGAAAACGCATTGCAGTTCGTAAACGATTATCCTGGCAATTCTGTACCTGTCTCACAAAATGCCACAGCATTTACTTGTCTAGATAGTGCCGCCATACAGTTAAATACAGACCTGCTGGCGATCAAGCGCACGGCCGGTGAGGCCAGCTTGCGTCATGGGGTCGTCGCTGATGGCCTTACCGCGTCTACAGGTGAAGTCTGGTATTTCCGATTGGCGTTAGGTGGTTCGGCTGAGTGGGAAAAGCTGCGCCCTATCGATCTGCTTGATCTATCTATAGCTGTGCCTTCACTTAGCTACTGGGAAGCGGTATCCAAAATTTTCTTTATCCGCAGGTATTCTGAATCTGATTTTCAGGGTGACGCCATTCCGACACTTTGTATGGAGACACTTGCTGGCGATAAGATGATTTCACGATGCCTGGTAGAGGGGGTGGAAGATCTGCAGTTCGAGTTTGGTATTGATACTGACGCCGATGGGGTTCCTAACCAGTATAAGTCAGCCCCTACCGGCAATGAGATGCGGTATGCCGTTGTGGCGAAGATTCATATATTGCTGCGTAGTATTAGTATGATTCCGGGATATAAAGATAAAAAATCGTATGCACTGGGGCAGAAAATTCTGCCGCCCCGGCACGATTCCTATTTGAGGCGGGTAATCAGTTCATCAATTCTCCTTAGAAATCGACTCCAACCTTTAGGTTGAAATAGCAGAGCCATGAAGAGCCAGTCGAAAACCACGATTAAGACAAGTCATGGGTCTGTGCTAATACTCGCTCTGGTGTTTATGCTGCTGCTGGCGGTTATCTCGACGACGGCGATGCAAACGGCCTTGCTGCAATTGCGCATGGCTGGCAATGATCAGTTTTTGGAGGAGGCTTTTCATAAAGCGGAGGGTATTGCGGATGAGTTATCGCAAAGCCCCGAGAACTTCTTACTCGATACAGAGGTGGGGCATTCAAATTGTCCGCTGGACCCGAAGATCCTTAACTGCGAGTTCAGACTTCTGCCGATACCTGTGTCGGCCGCCACATCGGAAGGTTATGAAATCGATTATCGCATCACCAGACAGGATCCGCTGTTATGGCAAGATTTTCCTATTAGGACGTCACAAGCGACCGTGTCTACTAGTAGCCGTTTTGATGCAGCAATTTTTGAAGTTGATGTGCGTGTCGATGGCAGCAGGAACCGGGGTGGCAGTGCCCATGTGGTTCAGGGTGTTGCTGTGCGCGCGGTGCCGGTAGGCGATGGTATTCCCCCGCCAGGCGAGGGCATCAATCCG
Source organism: Halioglobus sp. (assembly GCA_028823475.1). Lineage (GTDB taxonomy): Bacteria > Pseudomonadota > Gammaproteobacteria > Pseudomonadales > Halieaceae > Marimicrobium. Next base: position 2,043 of record JAPKBI010000248.1, read on the forward strand.
TATGATATAGACGGGGATGGCGTATCCGATATCAGCAGACTATTGCCCAGTGACGCGAGGACGCTATATCGGACCTATTGGCGGGAGCCCAGCATTGATCCCTTATAGGCGGACTGACGTAAACTGATGAGTAGCAGGGCGTATAAAGGTTTCACTCTGGTTGAACTCATCATTGTGGTCTCAATAGTAGCAATATTACTGGTTCTGATATTACCCTCGTATCAACGGCAACTCATCAATACTCGGCGCAGTCTGGGTGTAGCTGAATTACTGGACGTTATGATTAGACAGGAGCAATATTTTATCGACCACAAGCAGTATGCCGAGACTCTTTCGGATTTAGGTTTTTTCACTAGTCCTTATGCTATTGGCCCTGACGGGGAAGAGGTTTCTGTGCTGGCTCAGAGCAGGATCTACCTTATCGACCTTACGACAAGTGAATATGCCTATACGCTGTACGCTGTGCCACAACTCAGTCAGGCTGAAGATCGTCTGTGTGGGATATTGAGTCTGAACTCCAGGGGAATCAAGTCGGCATCAGGTGATGGACCTGCACCGCTATGCTGGTAAGGCAGACTAATTATCCAGCCCTAGTTTTTTTTGTCTATATCGCAGGCTTCTAAAACTTATCCCCAGCATTTTCGCGGTCTCGGTCTTGTTCCAGCGACACTTTTCCAGTGCCCGACTGATCATCTCCCGCTCTATATCTTCCAGATAGCCTTCGAGGTCGCCATAGGCATCATGGCTCTCGTGCGCTTTGTCACTTCGCGCACTGTTTTCATCTTGTGAGGAGGCAGGATCTTTTGTCGCGGTACTGGAAAACTGAAGGTCATCGGCGGTGATACTATCGCCCTCGGAAAGAGCAAGAGCGCGCTCTAGTATGTTTTCCAGTTCGCGCACGTTGCCGGGAAACGTGTAATTATTCAGTGCGTTTAGAGCAGAATTTTCCAGGCGAGATTCGGCCGTACCGTGTTCTGTGCCAATGCGAGTTAGAATATTTTTGGTCAGTGCAGGGACGTCTTCTAGTCGCTCGCGCAGACTGGGCACTCTTACGTCGATTACATTTATACGATAGTAAAGATCTTGTCGGAACTTTCCGGTCTCGACCTCCTTGGCCAGGTCTTTGTGGGTCGCGCTAAGGAGGCGGATATCAGTGTGCTGTTCTTCGCTTGCGCCCACCGGGCGTACTGATTTCTCCTGTATCGCGCGCAGTAACTTGACCTGCATAGCGAGAGGCAGATCAGCGACCTCATCGAGAAATAGTGTGCCGCCAGAGGCTGCCTGAAAGAGCCCTACCTTATCTTGACTGGCACCGGTGAAACTCCCTTTGATATGTCCGAATAACTCGCTCTCCATTAATTCCGGCGGAATCGCGCCACAGTTAACGGCAACAAAGGCGCCCGTGGCCCGTGGACCGTTATTGTGAATTAGACGCGCCACAACCTCCTTGCCACTGCCGGACTCGCCATGGATGTGGACCGGCGCCTGGCTGCGAGCAAGCCTGGATATTTGCTGGCGCAGGGTTTGGATGACTGGGGCGCTGCCGATCAGTCCTTGATCCAGCGCATCCTGTGCCTGGCTAGTGTCGCCGTGTAATTGCAAGGCTGAGCTGATCAATCTGCGCAAATTTTCCAGTTCGACAGGCTTGCTGATAAAATCGAAAGCCCCTGCTTTGAGAGCAGAGATGGCTGTCTCCACACTGCCATGGGCGGTAATCATAGCAACGGGAATGTGAGGGAATTCCTGTTGGATATACTGTACCAGGCTGATTCCATTGCCATCGGGCAGACGCATGTCGGTTAGGCACAGGTCTGGCTGCACCCGTGCAA
>JAPKBI010000027.1 GCA_028823475.1 Halioglobus sp.
ACTGATCCCATAGTTGATGCCATGTTCCGCCACCCACCAGTTCAGCAACACCTCCAGCTAATTGCCACTGGCTGCCACCATAGTCAAAGGCGGTATCAGGCTTAGCGCTAGGCAGATTGGGAAGAGGCGTGGTGAACAGCGTTTCAGCACACTCTAGCAGAGTGCCAGACGGGAGAAACTGGCAAAGATGGGGCGCATAGTCCGCGGGGCGAATGAATATGTTGAATAGGCCCGGTATGCCAGAGCGGTTGGACACTAGGTTCTCGGTGGTAATAGCGGGATCCCAGACTCCCGGCCAAGGGAGGTAGTTGGCAATAGGCGCTGATATATCAAAATTCACATTGGCATCATCTTCATGCAGAGCCATCAACAACGTTACAGTTGGCACCTTACTGGTCGAGGCCAGTAGCACCACCGAATCCTCACTCTGATTACCGAAGGCACGCTTATGAATGACGCCTGCTGTTTTGTCGACGATAATCATCGAGCCGCCAGGGAACAACGGCTCTGTAGCAACGAAACTCTCAAGCCAGGTGTCCGCCATAGTGAAGTCCGGTAGCGCTTTAGCTGGCGGGTTATCATCGCTGCTATCACTGCAGGCGATCAGAAATAGGCCAAGCAACAGGCAGGAAAAGCGGCTCATCTGGAATCCTTATATATTTTTTTACAATGGGCAAGAATGCTAACAGAATTCTCCGTGACAGGGTAAGGCCAGATGGGTTTGAAATACTGTCTAAGAGAACAGCCCGGGGGTCAGCTCTAGTCCCTCAGCCATAAACCCTTGTGCGAAATACTGACGACACCGAGGCCACTCAAACACCACAGACGTCTATCGCGTCCATCACAAGAACCGGGTCTTTGATTTACGCGCCTGCGTTCTAGCGGTATGGTGATGCGTTCAATGATCATGATAAATCGAGGCAAACAGCGTATGACAGACTATATACCCCCCGCGCTGAACTGGGTGCGCGAACAGGTTGAATTGTACGAAAGCAGCGGCGGCACCAAGGGCAACACCCTGCTTGATACTGGCATGCCCTGTATTGTGGTGACACATACAGGCAATAAAACCGGCTGCATTCGCAAAATCCCCCTTATGCGTGTCGAGGCCGACGGCAGCTATGTATTGATTGGCTCAATGGGAGGCCAACCGCAGAATCCGGTGTGGGTTTACAATCTCAGAGCAAACTCGGACGTCCAGATACGTGACAAAACGGAAGTATTTGACATGCGCGCGCGGGAAGTTACGGATGAGCAGGAACGGGCAACCCTGTGGGCAGCAAGCGTTGCAGCGTATCCTGAATATGATAACTACCAGGCAAAAACAACGCGAAAGATTCCCGTGTTTATTGCTGAAGCGCGGTAAAAGACCGGACGCCGGCCCAAAAGTGCCAATGACGCTCCTAGCGTGCGAATATATGCGGGTTCCCTATAGAAGTACGCATCTAACTCTGGGATAGTTGTCCCTAGAGGAGTCGCCCGCACTGCGTGCTATCTGCAACGACCCAAAACATGTCAAAATGTACCCGCAGCTAACGCATAATGAAAATCTTGAAGGCAAATTCCATCAATCGACGAACCCCCACTGTTGTGAAGAAAGGTCTGTGAAAACCCCCAAACGCCTGCAACCCCTGATCCATGACGGCTTGATCGACGAAGTCATCCGACCGCTGATGAGTGGCAAAGAAGCCGACGTCTACGTTGTGCGCTGTGGGTCAAAAGTTCGTTGCGCTAAGATCTACAAAGAAGCCCTCAAGCGCAGTTTCAAGAAAGCGGCGCAATACACCGAGGGCCGCAAGGTGCGCAATAGTCGACGAGCCAGAGCCATGGAAAAGGGCTCCAAGTTCGGGCGTAAGCAGCAAGAAGATATATGGCAAAGCGCAGAAGTCGATGCGCTTTACCGTCTCGCTCGAGCCGGCGTGAGGGTTCCTGAGCCCTTTGGTTGCTTCGATGGCGTCCTGCTAATGGAACTGATCACCGATGAAAATGGTGATGTTGCACCTCGCCTCAGCGAAGTCTCCATGTCGGAGGCGCAAGCGCACGAAGACCATGCCCAAGTCATGCATTACGTTATGTGCATGTTAAATGCTGGATTGGTGCACGGTGACCTGTCCGAGTTCAACGTACTTGTGGATCAAGATGGTCCTGTCATTATTGATTTACCGCAGGCCGTCGATGCCGCAGCCAATAATAACGCATTTGCCATGCTGGAGCGGGATGTCAAAAACATGACGGATTACTACGGACTGTTTGCGCCTGCGCTGCTGGATAGCCACTATGCCCAAGAGATTTGGACACTGTACGAAAATGCAGAACTACACCCAGACCTGAAGTTAACAGGCCACTTCGATATGCCCACTGAGTTGGCCGATGTGGATTCTGTGATGCTGGAAATTAAAGCTGCCCTCGCTGAAGAGGAAAGTCGCAAGGAACGCCTGCGTGAGGCAGAGGCTGAAGACTAACCAGTGCCTACTATGCAAGGCCACTGGCCTCTGACCCAAGATAAACCCTATGACCGAGTCGTTATTCCCACCCCCTATTCATCTGTTCCCGCCGAGTGAAATGCACTACCATCAGAAAAATGATTATTCGTGAGGAGATGAAAGTGAGATACCTGAAAACGTTTTCAGCCTGCCTGATAGCCCTTGCCCTGAACAGCGCGGCTTGGGGCGAAATTTACGAAACCACAGATGCCGAAGGAAACCCTGAGTTCACCAACTCCCCACCCGAAGCGAACGCCACCTCTAAGGTCATTGAGGTCCAACAGACAAATGTAGTCGACACACCGCAGCCTCAAACTCAGGGGCAGTGGCAGGAGCAAGAACAGCAGCCTAATGCCATGGTTGAAAATCAACAGCCTGAGAAAAACAACAATACTGTTATTATCGATAACCCCAATGCCAATAACGTCTATGATCAAGCGCGGGTCAAGCAGCAGGCATTTGAGCGCATGAACCCTGCAGCCCCGCATGAAGTACTGAACACAGAAGCTCCTCATCAGGTAGGGGACTTTCCCAGTGAAATGCCCCGTGAAGTAAACGACTCTGCCAGTCAAACTGAAGACGTCTATAATCCTGAGGAACACAGGAGTATTCATCATCGACGCTAAATGACCAGCACTGCAAAGGTTTTGTGACTGGCGGGTTGGCTTCACAGGAAATGGCCGGCGCATCTAGAAGCGATCTTTGGCTGGCTTGGAACAACGTCATCAGATCAGGGGCGCTGAACGATAATGCGGCCTAGGCAGAACGGGGCACCAGATTACAGGCTGGTAAATTCGTGCTCGGGTCTCATCCGCGACTGCTATAGATCGGAATGGGCGAAAGCTCAGCGTAGTAGCCCTCCAATTCCTCGATACTAATGGCTTGTTGCTCCTGCTTTATATAGTCCTCACTGGGTGAGCGCCACAATGCTGTCTTGAGCCCGTTGAATGTCAAACACTGGCTATTAAACCGCTCGGCAGCGTCACTTGCTAACCATACAAGTCCCATAGCAACGTCTTCGGGCTCGCCAAAGCCCAACTCCAGGGCCGTCGCATCGGAATGATCAATCAGCGGCTGGGTCATGTCCGTTCGAGCCACAGGCCACATGGCATTACAGCGGATATTGTAACGTGCCAACTCCTTGGCAGCCGTGTACATCATACCCATCAGTCCAGCCTTAGCCGCAGCATAGTTGGTCTGTCCAAAATTTCCCACCAGACCAGACGCCGAGGTGATCTGTATGATGTGGCCGCTCCCCTGTGCCTTCATTGCGACCGCAGCGCTGCGAGTACACAGAAAGGGCCCGCGCAAGTTAACCGCAATCACCTCGTCAAAGTCCTCATCACTCATTTTCATCAAAGTGCGGTCGCGAACAATCCCCGCGTTATTGACCATCACATCGATGCCACCAAATTTATCCACGCAGGTATCTACCAATGCGTTACAAACCTCAGTTTCAGCGACTGACCCTGCCACTGCATGGACAGCAACACCAAGTTCAGCGACTTCACGTGCCACCTTGGCTAGTGCCTCTTCATTGGTGCCATTAATAATCAGGGATGCGCCCTCGGCAGCGCAGGCTAAGGCGAAATGTCGGCCCAAGCTGCGAGACGAGCCCGTTATCACAATTCGCTTGCCTTTCAGTCTGTCCATAGCGTTATTTCTCCCATTGCCCTAAAAAATTCAATTCCAAGGTTGTGCTTCGGCGTCTCTGCAATAAAAAAGAGCGTTTTTTAATGCCAAAAAATTGCGTCGATTTCCGCATTCTTATGGCGACCAATTGATCGTATACTGCTTCGAATCATCAATCATTACCGAGGGCAGAAGAACAATGAGTGTCCCAAGAATTTTCTACCTGTCGCTAACGCTAGCGGGTTTGATCATACCCTGGTATTACAATCTCCAGTTTATGGACCAATCCGGTGGCGCCTTCTCCATCGCTGAATTTATCGCAGCCAGCTCATCCAATGCTGCATCACAATCGCTGAGCTCAGACCTGGCGATCGCTTGCATAGCAGGGCTCCTGTGGATATTCTTCGAGTCAAAACGACTGGGGCTGCGCTTTTTCTGGGTTTATATCCTGTTAGCATTTTCCGTTGCCTACGCCTTTGCCTTTCCCCTATTTTTATTCATTCGCCAAGGGAAACTGGAAAAAATGCAGGAGCAACACAACTAGAATCTTAACAGCTGATTAGCATAGTTGCTTAGCGTCAGCTTGCACAGAGCCCTATTTTCGTCACAGGACGGGAGCGTTTAAAAACATGCCGGAACATAAAGTGAAGCGAGTGCTAATAGCTGGCGCAACCGGTTATCTCGGCAAATACGCGGTAAAAGCCTTCAAAGAACGCGGCTATTGGGTGCGCGTGCTGACGCGCAGCAAGGAAAGACTGTTCGAGCCAGGTCCGTTTACCGCCCCGGCGCTAGAAGCTGAAGACATCGATGATATTTTTGTGGGTGAAATTGCACAACCCGATACTCTTGCCGGCCTGATGGACGGTATCGACATTGTCTATTCTTCTGTGGGCATTTCTCGACAACGTGACGGCCTGACTTTTGAGCAAGTGGATTACCAGTGCAATCGCAATCTGATGGATCTTTGCCAGAGTTCAAATGTTAGTCGGTTCGTCTATGTCTCCATGCAAGGGGCTGACAATATTATGGATCTGGCAATCACCCAGGCGCATGAGCGTGTTGTCTCTGACCTCAGGCAATCAGGTCTGAATTACCGTATTGTCAGACCCTGCGGTTATTTTTCAGATATGGGTGTGCTCTACGACATGGCGGCCAAGGGTCGGTCATTTTTAGTCGGGCCAGGCCACAACAAAATGAATCCAATACATGGCCGCGATCTTGCAGAGGTCTGCGTGGATACCGCCGAGGGCGACGAAGTAGAAGTTGAAGCGGGCGGTCCTGACATTATGACGCAACGTGAAGCGGCGGAACTGGCGTTTGAGGTGGCGGGAAAACCCATAAAGATCACGGTCATCCCAATGTGGCTTGCCAGGGGACTGGTGAAACTTATCGCGCTTGTTTCGACACAATTTGGCGACCTAGCCAACTTCATCGTCACTGCTGGGGAGATTGATGGCGTAGGACCAAAGCGCGGGACGACGACACTTAGGCACTATTTCGAATCGCTGCACGCCGCTAACAGCAAGAACCCTTAGCGTATACGGTTCGGTTACGCGCAGACTCAGGCTGTACTCGTTCAGATAAGTGGCGGATAGAATTAATCGGGTAGCGCGAATGCAACATACGAACTACCACTGGATTGACCCAGCTTGCCGCCGCCTGCGGCCACGACTAGGTACTGGCGACCGTCGACAGCATAGGTTATCGGGGTAGCAAAGCCCGCTGCGGGCAACCGAGCTTGCCACAGTACTTCGCCATTATGCTTGTTGTAGGCTTTTATCATCCGATCAGGCGTTGCAGCAATAAACAACAGATCGCCGGCCGTGACTATCGGCCCACCGTAATTTTCTGAACCGTATCCTGACTGGCCCTGCGCCAGTAATTCGGGATAATCTCCCAGAGGGATTCGCCAGAGAATATCCGAGTGCTTCAAATCAATGGCAGTCAAAGTGCCCCACGGCGGTTTTGATGCGGGCAAGCCCTCGGGGTCGGTCAGCTTTTGAAAACCCGCATTAAGGTAAGCTATTTCATCCTGCGTAGCGCCACCCTGCTGGCCGCCGAGCTCTTGCTCTTCATCAGCCGTATACACATACCAAATGATAGCCGCCTTCGCATACCAGGGTATTTGCGCGAATGCCGGCATGCGACCACGCCCGTGGGCGACAACGTTGTAAGCCTCCAGCGGCGACAGTCGATCAGATAGCTGTAACAGTCCAGGGACGGAGACACCATCACCGCGCAGGTCGGCGCCGTGGCAGCCTGCGCACAAGGACAGGTACCCAAGCTGCGGACCTAGCCCTAGATCTTTTGGCACCGGCGTAAGCTGCAACAGATAAGGCACTTCATTGCTGTTGATATACAGGCGCTGCTCGATTTCGTCGTAGGCGGCACCACCCCATTCTGCACCACCATCCATTCCCGGATATAACACCATGCCGCGCGTACTCGGCGCGATGAAAGCATTGCCCTGATCGAGACCACCTATTCGCTGCTGAACGGCAGCAGCCATAGCCGGATTTCTATCGGTGATGACAAACTGTTGCTCTGAAAACGGCGGTGGCTCTAGGGGCAATGGCTGACTAACCGCCGGGCGCTCTCCTGGCACGCCATCACCTATCACAGAGGTTTCGTGCAGTGGGAACAGTGGCTCTCCTGTCTCTCGATGAAACACAAAAAGGTGTCCAGTCTTAGTGGCCTGGGCCACCGCAGGAATCACTTCCTCATTGCGCTCAATCGTCACTAAATTGGGCGGCGAGGGCAAGTCCCTGTCCCAAAGATCATGACGAATAAACTGGTAATGCCAGACTCGCTCGCCCGTCTCTGCGTTTAACGCGATCAGTGAGTTCGCAAACAGATTATCACCATGGCGATCGTCACCGTAAAAATCGAAGGACGGAGAACCCGTTGGAACAAACGCAAGGCCCCGCTGCTCATCGACAGCAATGCCAGCCCAAGAGTTGGCACCTCCCGCGGTATCTAAACTTTCCACAGGCCAACTGTCAGCGCCATATTCACCGCGCTGCGGAATCGTATGGAAAACCCAGCGCAATGCTCCGGTCACAACATCAAAAGCCCTAATGTGTCCAGGCGCTGCGCCCTTAAATTCGTTTACCCGCGATCCAATGATTAATAAATTCTTATAAACGCTTCCGGGTGTGGTGGCGTTAATGGCTTCATCCGAAAATCGCTCAGATAGTCCCGTATGCAAATCGACCTTCCCGTCGTCGCCAAAAGAGAGGATAGGTTTTCCGGTTCTCGCATTTATCGCATAGAGGAAAGAGCCGGCAGTAAAGAGAATACGCGGTGGCTCCGCGGGCGCGGCAGTGTCGTCATCAAACTCTTCCTCCCAGTAAGCCACCCCGCGATTAGGATTGGGCAACAGGCCAAAATCGCTGGCTGGGTTAAAGCGCCATAACTCATCCCCTGAAGCGGCGTTCAGCGCGAACAAGTGAAGCAGTGGTGACGTGCAATATAGTATCCCTTCAACCACAATAGCGCTGCACTGCATCTGTGTTGCACCATTTTCGGAGGCTCCGCCCGCGTCATAACGCCACACTTCCTGCAATCGACCCACGTTTGATGTATCAATCTGCGACAACGCAGAGAAGTGGCTAAAACCCTTGTCGCCAAGATAGGAACGCCATTCCTCATCAGGCAGGGCATCTGATAGTGGGTCAAATTTATCTAGGCGGCTATCATCATTTTGCTCGCAACCAACCGGCCCAAGACCAAGTAAGACGCAAATCGCAAAAACGGCGCTGATGGGGGTAAAAACAGATGTCCTAATCACAACGCTCATTCTTCTTAGACGCGATCAAAGCCATACACCCGTTAACTATACACCGACAACGGGCAGTCGCCCGGTTACTGCAGACATAATAGGATTGCGGTTTATTCTGCTATACGCCGCCTCAACGCGCAAAAACTGCAGTATGACTAGCGCCATACCTTCTGCAGACGCGGCGTGTATTGTCGTGCGCCAAATTTTCTTGCCAAGGTCGGCGATGAGCGTCTAGATACGGTATGCTGCCCCTAGGATGGCGGTGACAATGAAACCGCATAAACCCATAATTTCTTAGCGAGGACAACAATGTCCGGATTTGCCGAATATGACAATTTCGATGGACTGGGTTTGGGCGAACTGGTCCGCCGTGGTGACGTCAGCGCTGCCGAATTGTTAGACGAAGCCATAGACCGCACCGAGCGAGTCAATGGCGAAATCAATGCCGTTATCGACAGGTTTTATGAGGAAGCCCGTCGCAGTGCCGCATCCGCGCTGCCTAAGGGCCCATTTTCTGGGGTGCCGTTTTTACTCAAAGATTTGAACGTACTGATGAAAGGTACAGTCACCTCTAATGGCAGCGCCATGTGGCGAGGTGCAGTCGCTGCACATGACAGCACATTGGTCACTCGCTATCGAGAAGCTGGACTCGTCATTTTCGGCAAAACTAACTCTCCCGAGCTTGGCTTACAGCCCGTCACTGAACCGCGCGAATTTAAATCCAGCCGCAATCCCTGGAATATCGACAGAACGCCTGGAGGGTCCAGCGGTGGCGCTGCAGCCGCGGTAGCAGCGGGAATCTTGCCTATAGCGCACGCCTCGGATGGAGGCGGATCGATCCGCATACCGGCCTCCTGCTGCGGTTTAGTCGGGCTGAAACCCAGTCGAGGTCGTATACCGCAAGGGCCCGACAGAGCTGAAGGTTGGGCGGGGCAATCGACGAGTCATGTCGTAAGTCGCAGCGTGCGTGATACCGCTGCAATGCTCGATGCCACAGCAGGATCTGAAGTAGGAGACCCATACAGCGCACCTTTACATAGCGGCCGCTTTGTCGACGCTGCCGCAATGGAGCCGGGTAAGTTGCGCATCGCCTTCAGTCGAGAAAAGTGGGGACAGGGCAATTACCAAGACGACGCTGTCGCAGGACTCGATCAGACCGTGGCGCTACTCGAGGATCTGGGGCATCGCGTGGTAGAAACGCGCCCTAACTTTGACGGCGAGGCTGCAGGCGCTGCAATGTTTACCATTATTTGTGTCAATACCGCTCTGGCTACCCAGCAGCGAGCAAAGGAAGTCGGTTGCAGCGTGGACGAACTCGATATGGAAGACGGCACCCGACTCACGATGGCAATGGGTAACGCCATAACCGCAGCAGACTATGCGCAGGCGATTCAAACCAATCAGGGTGTGGGACGCGTAATGGGAGAATTCCACCTCCAGCACGATGTGCTGCTAGCGCCTACGCTGTCCAGCCCGCCGGTCGCGGTGGGTTATATCAGTGAAGCGCCGCCCGAAGAGTATGGAAACAGGCTATTCAGCTATATGGGCGATAATGGAATCTATAATCAAACCGGCCAACCTTCGATCTCACTGCCCTTGCATTGGAGCTTGGAGGGGTTGCCCATGGGAATGATGTTCTCGGCGGCCTACGGCAATGATGCTCTGCTGTTGCGGCTTGCGGGGCAACTCGAAAAAGCAAAGCCTTGGTGGCATACGCGCGCGCCACTTCACGCCACTGCGCAGTCTTAAAAATCCCACCCTTTGCAATAATTATAGGCCTGCAAATGCGATACCCTGAACGATGAATATTTCGACGGGAAGGCCAGAAAATTCACTAGGTTCATTCTGGCTCATTACGACGCCAACTAGGCCTGTCTTAGGACTGACGAAAAACGTCGTGCCATAGTAGCCTGACCACCAAAAATCTCCGGTCCGATCTGGCATAACGGTAGCGTCTTCGTCGGCTACTACCGCCACACCCAGGCCCCAACCCAGACCCGTGATATCCTCCGCTGCCAGCACCCCATCTTCAATATGCAATCGGCGCATATCATCCACCGTTTTTTGTTCGAGTATACGCACGCCCTGATATTCTCCGCCGTTCCACAGCATGAGTGCAAAGCGCATATAGTCTGCCGCGGTCGACACCATTCCACCTCCACCGGGCGTCCAGCTTGTATCGTAAGGCAGGGGTGCATCGACAAGGTTGCCCTCTTCGTCCTGTGTGTACACCGTCGCCAAAACGTCGCGCTCAGAGGGGGGTGGCAGATAGCCGGTGTTTTTCATATCCAACGGTTGTAAAATTCTCGCCTGCAAGAATGCGCTGATACTGTCGCCACTGATCACCTCGATGACGCGCGCCAGCACATCGAGCGAAAAACCATAACGCCAGCGAGTGCCGGGCTCTTCAAGCAGAGGAAGCTGCGCAAGGAGAGCCACACGATCTGCTAGGTCGCCCGCCGGCTGATCATAAATTCCCTGTTCATCCCAGTATGCGACCAGAGCCGACTCTTCATCCCGTCCCGGACCAATGCCAGAAGAAAACGTTAGAAGGTGCCGTACGGTCAGGACTGTGCTGGCGGGCGCTGAGGAAAAAGAGCCATCGGCATTAGGAATATCGCTGGTGGCAACGCGCAGCATTGCAAACTCGGGCAGATAATCCGCCACGGGGTCGTCAAGCCCAAGCTTGCCTTCCTGAATTAAAATCATCGCAGCGGTTGCAGTAATAGGTTTGGTCATTGAGGCAATTCGCACCGGAGTGTCGACTGTCATGGGCTGCTCAGAAGCAATATCCTTCCAGCCCGCAGCATTACTGTAAATAGCCACTCCATCGCGCGCGAACAACGCTATTGAACCAGAGTGAGAGCCAGTCCATGCTGAAAACCGCATAGTGGCATCGATGGCCGCACGACTCCACCACGCAAGGTTTTCAGGTGTTGCCAAACCATCGCGCGCGGGCGCAACGTCGAGCTTGCCAGACTTACCGCTGCAGCCACAAATCAACATCGTCGCCACTATCACAGTCAAAGCTATTTTCTTCATTAAGTTATCCCGAAATGCTGGTATCAAACGTTACGAAAACATGAGCCATGAATACTAAGCGACTGCGACCGAGACCTATCCCCTTACGCCGCATCGTTTTTTAACTATAAGCGGTTTCGCTGCATCAGTTAAAGATTGGTCCAGCCGCCGTGGAACCCATGCGGAATATGATTTTTAAGCGGCACAGTGGCTATTGGTTCCGACAAAGTGTCGGCGTCCAGAATAAGCAATTCAGACAGTTCAGTCCTGGCATCATAGACGGCGGTCAGAAGATAGCCTTGTGATTCTGGAGCATCGGGAGTGCGCGGAACAAAAATAGGCTCTGACACATAACGTCCACTCCCACTATCAAACACCTTTACATCGCCACTCTCAAGGTCGATTCGCTGCAGCGCATTGTAAAACCCCGGCGTCTCATTCTGACAGATACCAGCCGTGTAAATGATACGCGATTTACTGCCTGTTCTGCGCCAATCCCATTGGGGAAATTCGCAGGGAAGCTCATTGGGCAACGCCTCGGCCTGCACCGCACCGGTGATCATATTAAAACGGTAGCGCTGCATTTTTCCGCATGCAGGGAACGGCTGATGAAAAATATCACGGAACTGCGCCTTGCCCTGTTCGCCCTGCTCTTCGTCTAGTTGCAGCACATCGACAAACAACTCGCCATTTTCTTCCCAACAATTGGAACAATGCGCGAAGGCAAACGGGTCAACCTCAAACGTGCGTATCAGGCTAAAGTCGTCGAGCGATACCACATACACCTTCATTCCCAGTTCGGGCTGGTAATCCATATTCTGATCGATGGTGTCCCGCGCGAGAATCACGTTGAGCGGGCTTTTAAACGACACCGGCATAACCATGACGACCAGATAGTTTTCAGTCATTGCGTTGTCGTGGCAGAAAGCCATACGGTCGACCTTTATCTTGCCGCGCTTTACCATGCAACCACTGGGTGACACCCGAAACAGGTTCATTTGCGGGCCGGTGATACCGGCGGCCATACCAAAGTTGATGTAATCGCCGGTGCGTGGATGCACTTTGCCATGCGCACTATACGTGTCTCGCGGTCTTAAAAGCTCGTCAAAATCTTCCTCGCCAATCGTGTCGAGCGTTTCCAGGTCTAGGCGCCAAGGCCTCCCTCCCTCGAACAGGCTAAGCAGTTTTCCGCCATGATAGACGATACTGGTATTGGCACAATTAGCGGGCATATGCAGATTTTTAAAAAAGCCACCCGGAGCATTGTGGCCGAAGCTTCTGTAGAGGACGCGTTGAGCGGCAGTTTCATCTAGATACTTGGGTGTTTTTACAAAGCTGCTGCGGTAATGTACCTGCCCGTCCTCAATGCGAAAACTACTGACCGCACCGTCGCCATCGAACCAGTGACCGAAGGGTTTGCCGGCTAATTCATTCCTGGCCGGGCCAATGCGAAAAAAACGTCCTTTAAGGTTCTCAGGTATCGTGCCGCAAATGTCTTGCGCAGCGATGCTATAAGACAAATTATCCTGCATGGTCCGAAATCCGGAACAGTGCGCAGTGAGCGGGTCTTCCCAGGTCATCTGTTGTTGCCTCGGGCTAGTGAGTCGCCTCACTATACTCCCAAAGTCTCTGTATAGACTACGGACAACAAGGGGCGAAATGAAGGTTTGTTTTGTATTGCGGTGACACGCACACCCGCTGGTGTCTTAATGGGTACCACTGAGCCAATCTTGTTCCCCCTTTGCTAGATTACGGGTTATCGTAAATTTGCGCTTTTATGAATACCTTTGTTGTACCGCAGTAGAGAAGCAGTAACTATTTGTGAAGCACTGGAACTTTGCCGCAAATAACCCCTCAAAGGCTATTGCAGACAGAAGGTTAATGTGTTGACAGCGGGCTTGATCGCTGTAACATACGACCACAATCGGTGTGTAAATTAAGTATTGTTGTAAATTCATGGCGTATTCCAGCCAACTGAAGTCAATATAACTAAAACGTACAACTTAAGGTCATTTGCTCAATGAACGTCTTTGCCGCAGTCACTAGTGTTTTTTTAATGGTCGTTTTCCTTAATGGCTGTGGTGGTGGTGGTGGTGGTGGCGGCTCTTTAGCGCCAGCCGCGTCTGGAAGTGGGGTAAGTCCTCAGGATGTAACCCCCTCCGGCGAGAAGATGCTGTCTTTTGATGATGACATCAACCCTATCCTGCAAAGTAGGTGTGTGGCCTGTCATAACGACGGAGACAACTCGATTGCACCGCTTTCGCTGGCAGGGTTCGACAGCGCAAGCACCTTCAAATCGGCAATCTACTATTCGATTGATGGCGGTACAATGCCACCTCCCGGCTCGGCGCAGCTGTCAAATCGTGAACGGGACATGATGCTGGCTTGGTCGGGAGACAAACCCTACACGCCCACTAATGAGATTCTTCGCATACCGCTCGTGAATGCACAGGCGTGGGACAGACATTCCAAAAACAGAGATGTGTTCCTTGATCGTCGACCAGCCGTAGTAGATTGTGAATTCGGTACCGGCTGGTTGGTCGAGGATGATGTATTGGAAGTACGCTCAGATTCCTGCAACTACGCTTCGCTCAGCCAAGACAGCCTACTTGACCTAGAAGCCGGCACCACACTTGAATTGAATTTGACTCACAGCGCATTGACCGCGAGTGAACCCGCAAGTGCATTCCTCGCATTATCGATAGGTATGACTTCTGTCTGGGAAACAGAAATAGCGATTCCCAGTGAGAGCGGCGTTATAAAAGCGACCATCGTATTACCCATTGCGGTCCAGCGCGGAGACGCCATCGCTTTTACCCAGATGAACCACGGAAGTAACACCTATACGTTTCACTCGCTCAACGCGTTAATAAACAGCGACGAACAACTGGAATTCTGCCCTACCTACGACAGCACTTGGGACGCGATTTACAACGAGACACTGGTATCTTGCGCCAACTCGGCGTGTCACAGCTCGGAGGTAGAGGCCGGCGGCCTAGACCTTACAAAAGACAACGCGTATGCCAACCTATTGGACGTGCCATCGCAAGGCTCGTCGCACTATCGTGTGACCCCTAAAAAGCCTTCACAAAGCTCTCTGTACAGGAAGTTATCCGCAGCGACCCATCAGGGTAGTTACCCTGACCCACCAATGCCTCCCGGCGGAAGCCCTCTTACATCGGATCAGCTGGAAGCTATACAAATATGGATCTCGCAGGCAGCCCCAGAAGAGGGTTCTGTCGGCGATACTCTAGGCCTGCAAGAAGATTATATCGAAGACCTACTCGGGGTCTGTCTTCCAGAACCCGGTAAATCCATCATCAAACCGTTGGAGGCGCCTGCGCCGGACAAAGGGGTGCAGTCCTCCATGCCTTGGCATGATGCGCCGGCGGAAGCAGAGCGGGAAGTTTGCTTCGCGGTCTATGAGGATTTTAGCGCTCAGATTCCACCAGAATTTATGGATGAAACGGGCGATTACTTTTACATAAGGGGCGGGACAAAGCGTCAAGCCGCTTATACGCACCACAACCTCAAGTACGCGGCTGCAGTGGGCATCGAAGACATTCATGACCCTGCATTCGGTGAGTGGACCTGTGGTGCCATCAGTAGCCACCCAGAAGCAGCTCTGGTTGAGGGACAAATTTGTGAGCCCACCGACCTAGATTCTTGTGGCACGTATTCGAAATGCCATGCCGAGCTTCAAAACAGTATTGCTTGCAATGGATACGGGCCTAGACCCAAAAACCTGGGCGACCTCGCGCGAGGGGGCGGAGCGACTCTAGGGCTGGGAACCGGAATTGAAAAAGACGGCTACTACAAGAAGTATCCAGTAAGGGGTATCCAGTTCTGGAATTCCCACGTCTTTAATCTGGCCACTGAAGATGGCGTCCATAAAGTATGGCACAATTTCTATTATGCAACGGACCGTCGGTTCGAAGCAAAAAGCATCAATGATATCAGAAATATTTTTATCGCCACCGGCGTGGCTCCATTTACGAAGGAGACCAAGTGTGCGGATTATGTCTTCGATCAGGGCGATGGACTGCTAGCGGCGACCTCACACAATCATAAGCGGGGTGAAAGTTGGTTCGCGAGAATCAAGCATACCGGAGAAATAATTTACGAATCTTTCGCCTATGACGACCCTGCTTACGTTTACTACGATCCTGTTTTAACGTTTAACAGCCCCGATCGCGCCAAGCGAATAGTTGAGAACTGCGCCGTCTACAATAATGGGGTTAATGCTGACGGCTCACCTAATATCGAAAAAGTCGTGAGGAGTTCTCTAAGGCCTCCCAATGCCCGTGGGTGCAAGCCCACCGCCTGTGTGGCGGGCAAGATAGCCTCTCTTTGCAATGGCTCGGACGATAATGCCAGCTGCGATTCTGAGCTGGGCGCTGGGGATGGATTCTGTGATGCCTGCGCGATCAGTGGTGCCTTTTCCAGCGATGATGAGATGTTCATTGTCATAGGCTCTAAGCTGCCAAATTACGATGCGCAAATGAGCCAGCCCCGTCCATAGCCTGCGCTGTAGGCTATAGTCACTCGGGCGCTGCTGGCGCCCTACCCCCTACCCAACTAGGCTCCAGCCACCATCTACCACAATCACTTGGCCCGTAATAAACGGCGCGTCACACGCGAGAAATTCTACCGTGCGCGCGATATCCAATGGCTCCCCCAACCGTTTTAGTGGCGTCTGCT
>JAPKBI010000249.1 GCA_028823475.1 Halioglobus sp.
GCCGGAAAACGGCCTAAAGCCAAGGATATGTTGCTGACACCCGCTAATGCGCGTCGTGTAGCGGAACAACTGTCTACCATGCGTGGCGCTGCGATGAAGGTGGGACAAATCCTCTCTATGGATACGGGCGAATTCCTGCCACGGGAACTCGCCGATATTCTGGCGCGTCTGCGTGATGATGCTCAGCACATGCCTCCGCAGCAGTTGCAGCGGGCGATGTGTGATGCCTATGGCCCCGATTGGGAGTTGCTGTTCTACGATTTTGAAATGAAACCGCTGGCCGCGGCGTCGATTGGTCAGGTACATAGAACCCTCTCTCCAGACGGTCGCGACATCGTATTGAAAGTGCAGTATCCGGGCGTTGCAGATAGTATCGACAGTGACGTGGATAACATCGCCAGCCTGTTAAAGCTGTCGGGCCTGTTGCCTGCCGATATCGATATACAACCCCTTTTAGATGACGCCAAGGTGCAACTCAAGGACGAGACAGACTACCTCAAAGAAGCTGAGTTCCTTGCGGCCTTTGGCCAATTGTTGCATGCAGATGAGCGCTTTATGGTGCCTGAAGTTTTGCCGGAGTTGACGCATCGTAATGTACTGGCCATGACGTATGTGAGCGGTAGTCCGATCGAGAGTGTTATCGACCTGCCACAGGTCGACCGCGACCGAGTAATGACTACTTTGATCGAATTAATGTTACTGGAATTCTTTGAGCTTAGGATGGTGCAGACCGACCCCAACTTCTCTAACTACCAGTATAAACACGACACTGGTGAAATCGTGTTGCTTGATTTCGGTGCAACTCGACGCTTCAAGGCGAGCTTCGTCAACGACTATAAGAGGCTGGCACGTGCTGCCATCGCCGGGGATAAAGTCAAATTAGTGGCTGCGTCTGAACGTCTTGGATATTCTATGGGAGAAGAAGGAAGTGACTATCAGAACATGGTTCTGCAGTTTCTTGACCTGGCCTTGGAGCCTTTGCGGCTCGATGTAGATTACGATTTTGCTCACTCTGATATGGCGCACAATATATCGAAATTAGGGGGGGAGGTCGCCAGCTTTAGAGATTCATGGCAGGTCCCACCCTCAGCGGCGGTTTATTTTCATCGCAAAGTCGGCGGCATGTTTATGTTGGCCAGCCGGTTAAAAGCCCGGGTCAACGTTTACCAGCTGATGCAACGTTGGCTTGTCTGAGATTTATTCGCACATTATTTTCCGGTAGATTTCTTGCGTTTCATTTTGCTTGGAAGTGTGCTTTTGCGTAAATCCTCGAAGGAGGATTTCAAGCAGCTCGCGTAAAAAGCCGGATCCGGCAACATGTCGCGACACGCGGTGAACGAGATACTGATTATGCCCTTTTTGTCCTGCACGGAACTGTAAACGATGTGGAACAGGCCTACGTTGGGCAGCAGCGGGCCCAGGCTGATGGAATCGATCAGCGCCGCACCGCACATGTAGAGCTGCAGTGGTGGCCCTGGCACGTTGGTCACGATGGTGTTGAACACAGTACTGGCCTCGGCCAAACCGGTCGCACTGGCGGTGCGGATGGCGAGCGACAGCACATTCCCAGGCATGACGTCTGTCAGGTCGACAGCAAAGCGCGGCCCAAGTGCCTCGGCATAGGCCTTCGCAGATAGCGACTCATCGTGCACCGCAGTCAGTCTAGCGCTGGGATCGACAATATCCGTGCGCAGAGCCACATTCATAAACCCCACCATGTTGCCGCCGGCGGCGCGCTCCTCTGCAGAACGCACATCGATCGGGCAGCCGGTGACCAGGGTCTGTGTGGGCAGCTCGTCCTTACTCTCGAGATATTGACGCATGCCGCCGGCGACGATCGTTAACATGACGTCATTAATGGTGGCGCCCGGATGCGTATTCTTTATGGCGCGCACCACTTCGAAATCAAACTTGCTTGCCCCTACCACGCGGTGTCGCGAAATCCTGCCTTGGAAACGGGTCTTTGGCTTGTCCTCAAGATTGTGAAAATGTTTTTCTTGTCTGCCCGCACGCAAACGCCTTATCGTGGGTATAGTCTCTTTTAACATGTCAACCACTTGGCCGGGCTTGCGCCAGGCGTCCATGTAAGCGCGCCCTAGCATTTTCGGAGTGGGAAGTCTTTCCACAATCCACGGAGGTGGCTCACCGACGTCTCTGGTCTGCGGTGTGAGATCGTGCACGATATTCATAAACTGAGTGCCAGTGGCGCCGTCCATGGCACAGTGATGCACTTTCATTAGGAGCGCGAAGCACCCCGGAGGATATCCCTTAATATTATTGAGCCCCTCGATGACATAGATTTCCCACATTGGTTTGTCCCGCCGCAGGGGCTGGGAGTGAATGCGGGCAGTCAAAATACACAGCTGGCGCCAGTCCCCGGGTTTAGGTAGGGCGATATGGCGCACATGGTATTCCATGTCAAAGTCTGGGTCTTCTATCCAGTAAGGCCGGCCAAGGTTATACGGCACAAAGGCCAGTTTACGACGAAAAATGGGCGATAGATGCGCACGATTCTCTAGCATATTCAATATCTGTTTAAATCTAACCTTGCTATTGGGCGCTGTGGATTGGTCGTAGATATTGACTAACCCAATATGTTGCGGAAGGCCGTCCAATTCGGCGTGCAGGAACATGGCGTCCTGTCCGGATAACTGCTGCATTTTTCTAATCTCCTCCGATTAGTCGTGTCACTGTGCAGCATACGTGCATTACAATTTCCGTCAATACACCCTGATGCATATCAGAAATAAAGCTGCTGAATTAGTGAAGTCGATCATTTGCCCAGACCGAGCTATCAACGCGCCTACGAATTGCTGGAGGTGAACAATTATCCTGCAATGGGTGCCCACGGCCGTAATAATAACGGCAGGTTGTATAGGGTGGGCGGCATGTCCAAATCTAATTTTGGTCGTTGCCGCTCAGCAGAGACTCCTGGGACCATGGATGATGGCTTTCAGCGCCGTATCCAGCTGATGCGGGACATGGTGGACTTTAATACACAGGACATGACGACGCTGGGGCAGGTGGCCGAATTGATTCAGGAGGTCAGGGCCGATGGCGCGACCGACAAAGACCTGAAACCGTTGTTCAAATCCGCAGAAGGTGATATCAGGGTGTGGGAGTAGTCAGAGCTCAGGGCAGCAGAGCTGTCTAAATAATGCGTGAAAAGGGCAAGTGATTGCGCGCTGTTCGCAACGGCATTCTGCTGGCTAATCGCTCGCCGGGTGTTGCGCTAAGATGACCACGCGCGATGGCCAATAATGTGAGTGGAGCGCTGTAGTTAATAATAGCCATACGCGGGCTTCATACCTTTACCGCTACCAATTGCTTGCCAATGTTGCCGCCGCTAAACAGGTTTATCAATGCCTGTGGCAATTGCTCGAAGCCTTGCAGAACAGTCTCCCGGTGGCGCAATTCACCGCTGTCCAGATGCTGGAGCAGTACCTCGATAGCCTCGGGAAAACGCTTTGCATAGTCCAAGACAATAAATCCTTCCATACGGGCGCGGCGATACACTAGGTTAAAGTAATTCACCGGGCCGGCAACAGGTCCTGTGACATTGTAGCGAGAGATACCGCCACACAGAACCACGCGAGCGCCTTCCGCAAGATTATTGAGCGCGATATCGAGAATGTCGCCGCCGACATTATCAAAGTAAACATCCAGCCCATTGGGGCATAAGTCAGACACTCGCTGCGCCGTATCTTCAGATTTGTAGTCGATGGCGGCATCAAAGCCTAGATCAGAGACCAGCCACTCACATTTTTCTCTGCCTCCAGCGATGCCTACAACGCGTGCCCCAGCAATTCTAGCCAGTTGGCCCGCAATTGAACCGGTTGCGCCGCCAGCGCCTGACACCAGTA
>JAPKBI010000250.1 GCA_028823475.1 Halioglobus sp.
GTTGAAACCGAGGTGGTCGGTTGTCGTGATAGACGTAAACACCATCAAGAAACAGGATGTGAAAATGTATATTGAGGTTGAGAGCCGAGCCAAAGCGCTGGATCAGTGTTACTGCACCAGTCGCCCCGTCCATGAGTCGGTATCCAGCTTTGTGGATCAGATGTGTAGAAATTGTGCGGTAAACAATGCCCAGCACCTTGCCCATCGCTTGAGGATGGGCGGCGAACAGGTAGCGTAGGGGAAATGGAAAACTGATGACCCATTGACGCAATGGTACGTCGGAAAATACTTTATCCGAGAGAAGGGCCGCGGTCTCGGCCATGCGGCGGGCGCCACAGCCGGGGCAGAACCCACGCTTCTTGCAAGAAAATACTACGAGCCGCTAGAGCTGACACGTGTCGCAACGCACACGAAGAAACCCGCGTTCGAGGCGACAATATGCTTAAATTTTAGCGTAAGATGGTCATGCAAGGCTCTCTGGTCGGCGCACGCTCGCGCTAGGCCAAGGAATGAATACCATTACTTTTTGCAAGGTAAATGATTGTTCCGTGTGCATAACAACACGTCTTTTTACCACTGGGTTTCCTTTGTCTGTAGTATTATAGTCGGGTGTCAATATAGGTACATAACAAAATGTCAGACCAAGTAACGCATCTAGCGCCCGGCTTCTTTGTCAGCCTGAGCAATAAGCGCCCAATGTTCCCGCAGCTTAAAAGGCCGTTTTTTCGAGCTACCCCAGCACGACTAGCGATAATCGATGCATTGAATAAGGGATATGCGGGAGATCTTGACAACCTAGTATTGGAAATAGCGACGCGGTGTAAAACGTCGCATCAAGCTATCCGAGAGTTTATTGCGGTACTCGATACAGCTGGCTTCCTCACCAACACCGTCCCTAAGCAGCGGTATGAGGGAGAACCGCCGGGTACATTAGGTGTAGAAGGTGACGGCGAGGTGACGATTGCAACCCCGACTGTCCTCGTCACGCAATCTGGCTATTACCTTTGGTATGATCATAAAGGAAGTCTGCGGCTGCGGCTGTCGCTGTCGGAGGTTGTCGCTGCGGCGACGTTCTCCAAAGCGATTTCGATTCCTGCGGCGAAACAACAATATTTAGCCGAGGAGCACTTGGCGAAAATCGATGCTAAGCAATTTGACGATCTAGTGTCGCGAATGGCTGGCGCTGGACTATTTTGTCGGCCCTTCGTTATTGAAGACAGCGGAGAGACGGCATTATTTGGTACCGTTGATTGCGACACTCTTCAGTCTTTGGTCGATGCCAGAATTGCAGCTCATGACGACAGAGTTGCCGACGAGGGTAAATCTCTAATTCAAGTGGTTCCAGTAAATACGATTCATGGAACAACCCCTGCATCGTTAGGAATATTGATGGCCTACGCGATGGAGTGGCAAGGTGGCCGCCTGAGAGATAAGTACAATTTTGTTCCGATGTTTCTCACTGATGAATCACGGCTTGTTGAGCGAGCCAGCTTGCCCGGCATTTTCATATTTTCTAACTACGTATGGAATGTTGAGAACAACCTAGCGCTCTCTGCGGCAGTAAAAGCCGTTAATCCCCTTAACGTAACAATTCATGGTGGGCCCAGCACCCCATCATACGAGAACGATTGTAAAAACTTTTTTTCCGACCATGCTCATGTAGATATTGCAGCGCGAGGCGAGGGTGAGCTTACCTTTTCTGACATACTCGATAAACTGGACATAAAAAACACCTCTAATTTAGAGATTTTGAGCACTGTCCCAGGCTTGACGTTCCGCACGCCAGACGGCGTGTGCCGCACCGAAAATAGAGAGCGCATAGCCGAGGTAGACACAATTCCCTCGCCGTATCTGACTGGGTTGTTTGACGAATTTGGATCCGTAAGGTCAAGTGCCATCATAGAAACTAATCGTGGCTGCCCCTACGGGTGTACTTTTTGTGACTGGGGTTCAGCGACACTTTCTAAGGTTCGTAAGTTCGATCTGCAAAGGGTGTTTGCAGAATTGGAGTGGTCCGCAAGCCATCATATCGAAGACGCATCTATCGCTGATGCTAACTTCGGTATGCTTGAGAGGGATGTCGCCATAACGCAAAAGATTGCTGACTTGAGACAGGAATTCGGATACCCGAACACGGTGGGTATCAACTATGCCAAGAATCAAGTTAAGTATCTCCGAGATATCATTCGGATATTGGCTGAAGTAGGCATTCTTACGGAGGGAAAGATTTCGCTTCAGTCCACAGACGAGCAGACACTGAAAGTGATAGATCGATCCAATATAAAATTGTCCAAGTATAACGAACTTGGTGCTGCATTCCGTCGAGCGAAGCTTCCGTTGGGCGTCGAGCTCATGATGGGGCTGCCAGGCTCCACTTCAGTTGCCTTCCACAATGATCTACAGGACTGTACTAACCGAGATGTTCGAGTCCAAGTGAACCCCACACTGGTATTACCAAACAGTCCAATGAATGAACCCAATTACCGTAAGCTGCATGGAATTTTGGCTAAACCAGGGGAGTATGTGAAGGAAAGCGCGACATATACTCGGGTTGAATGGGATCAAATGATGCTCCTTAGGAATGCCTATGCGCTCATGGATACATATGGCCTTGCTCGGTATTTGGCTCGTTACCTGCGTAGTGAGACAGGTATGCAAGAGGTCAAATTTTACAACGACCTGCAAATCGAAGCATTGCGTTGTCCCCAAGACTGGCCGGTGATATCAAATGCACTAAAAACCCTTCCGATTTACATGAGTCCTCCGGGCTCATGGAGTTTTTTTATTGATGAAGTAAGGCGTTATGTGGTCGAGCATTTGGGCTTAACGGTAAATTCGGCATTAAAAACTGCGCTCGTTGTGCAACATGCACACTTGCCCGCTGCTGATCGTGTATTTCCTTATACACTAGATTTAGAGCATGATTTCACCGCGTGGTGGAACGCTGTGCTTACCGCCCGTGAAGAGGGTCATCGTGAAGATTGGGAAGCACATGTGCCGAGTCTATCGGAATTTGGGCCTGCCACTATTACCATCGCGGACCCGAACAAAATCTGTCGTCTTGAGGTTGGCAAGCCGCTATCAGCGTTGGATTACAACTTGCGTACCTGGGAATTGGATTCGCCGGTAGCCAGAGCTCGCACTATAATGGCCGCGCGGGCATCGACACATTGATAAGTAATTTTTGCTAGAAACCTGACACGTCAGCGTTAAGTATAGGACAAATAAAAGGGCTATCGCGAGCAGATCTCCTCACATCTCGAACGTATAGACGTCCAAAGGGTACTGACAAGTTAACTTGTTTTTCCTCGAAAAGTGGAGTTTTAGAATTCATGGCACCCAATAAAAAAACCTAAAGTGGGAACTGGGGGCTCGGTTGCCAGCGCCAAGGGCCGAATTGTGTCGGCTCAGCCCATGACCTCAAGTTAACTTGTCAGTACCGCCTGCGGCATTGACGGTTGGACCCTGGCGGCGCCTATTTCGCCATCAGCGGCGCATCAAATCACGTTTCGCAATGCCTATCGGAGCGCCCAGCGCTGCCTGAGAAGCGACGCGTTTCTTCTTGAAACGGTAATCGGTTGGTCGTTAAAACCATCTAAAACCACGAACATCTGCCGTTTCGCTGTCCAGTGGCTAACGACTAGCTCGGCGTTGATGATGGCCGAACGACTTGCGAGTAGAAATTGAGTTTCAGGCAGAAAACTACTTGTCTGTGCCAAACTGGTATCCGAGATCAGGCTCTTTTGCTTGTGCACGCGCTGCCCTGATTCACTTAACCAGACTCTGCAATAGCCCTGCACTGACTCCAGCCATGCTATGTGATCGTGTTCGACAATACGTACGGCGGCACCGTGACGAATCG
>JAPKBI010000251.1 GCA_028823475.1 Halioglobus sp.
ACATTTACACTGGTTGAAGCAGATTTCGGTGCGGCGGCGTATTTTAAGTGCGGCCATCCTTTTCCCGAGGAGACTAAGGCGGTCTGTGATGAAGCCGATGCCATCATCAAGGGTCCTATTGGATTGAGTCATGAAGAGTCCAAAAAAATTCCAGTTGATATGCAACCGGAGCGGGGCGCACTATTACCTCTGCGCCGGCGCTACAACACGTTCGCTAATTTCCGTCCTGTGTCGCTGCCGAAGGCTCTCGCACATTTTTCTCCGTTAAAGCCTGAGATCATCGGTGAGGGCATCGATTTAGTCATGGTGCGTGAATTGGTCGGTGGCTTGTACTTCGGTGAAAAAGAAGTCGGAGTGAATGAAAGGGGCTTGCGCTATGTTAAGGAGACCTTGGAGTATGACGAGGAGCAGATTTGCCGCATTATGCATGAGGCATTACGGCTATCAATGCGCCGTAAAAAAGTACTGCACAATATCCACAAGAGCAATGTTCTGAAGTCCAGTGTGTTGTGGAATGAGGTGCTGGAAGAAGTTGCTGTGGAATATCCGGAGGTTGAGATCAAACATATTCTGGTCGATGCAGCGGCCACGCAGTTGTGTCTCAATCCAGGACAATTTGATGTCATGGTGATGGAAAACATGTTTGGCGATATATTAAGTGATCAGGGCGGCGGTATTCTGGGTTCTCTGGGCTTGATGCCTTCTGCGTGTAAGGGGCCTGAAAAAAGCTACTACGAGCCCTCGCATGGCTCTGCACCTGATATTGCTGGGCAGAATATCGCCAATCCGTATTCCATGATTGGTTCTGTTGCCATGATGTTGGAGGATAGCTTTGGCATGGTGGAGGAGTCTAAAAATGTCTGGACAGCGATGCAGAGTGTGTTTGGTGATGGCTACTCAACGCCAGATCTATCTAAGCCAGGCAGCGGTGTAAAAATGATTAAAACCGCCGAGTTCGGCGATAAAGTGGTCGCGGCGCTAAGGGCAATGCCAGCAGTGGTCTAGTGTCCCAGTACTCATGAAAAACACGGCACTACCCGGCTGATGAGCGTTCGTGCAACTGTAAATTGATAATCCGTAGCGCAGCCAATATGCTGGCAAAAACCTGGTTAGAGTGCACTCCTCGGGTTTTTGTTTCCTGCCCATCGCAGTCCCAGGTGATAACACATTCTGTTAATGCATTGGTGTGGCCGCCTCTAGGGATACGCACCTCGTAGTCCGCCAGTTTCGGTAATACATAGTTTTTTGACGCCATGATTTCATTCATGGCGTAGATAAAGGCATCGAAACCGCCGTTCCCCGAGCCAGTAGCCTGCTGTATGTCCCCATCAACATCGACACGTATGCTCACAGTCGATTTCAGGTTTAGTTCGCTGGTGACAGAGCAGTTCAGTAATTTGATGTGGTGATAATTCTTGCTTTCAAGGACCTCGGCGATGATAAAGGGGAGGTCTTCGGTGGTGATGAGTTCCTTGGAATCCCCCAGTTTGACAATTCTCGCCAACACCCTTTTTTGGTTTTCCTCGGACAGCTTCAGTCCCAGTGCGTCTAGGTTTTTGGTCAATGATGCTTTGCCACTCATCTTGCCCAATGCGTAACTGCGGGTCCGGGAAAAGCGCTCTGGGCTAAGTCGCGTCTTGTAAAGACCGCCTTTGCTGTCTCCGTCTGCATGAATGCCTGCCGTTTGGGTGAATACGTCGGCCCCGACGATGGGTGCATTTGCGGGCACTCTTTTGCCGGAGAAAGATTCAACCATAGTACTAAGTTGTACGATGTAGCTTTCATCGATTGACAGGTTGATGTCCATCTTGTCGCGCAAAACAACACTGATTTCAGCCATTGATGCATTGCCGGCTCGTTCTCCGAGGCAATTGACGGTGCAGTGTATGGAGTTCATGCCGGCTCGAACCGCAGCCATAACGTTGGCAGTTGCTAAGCCATAGTCGTTGTGGGGGTGAAAATCGAACTGCTGTTCTGGATAGCGTGCCGTCATATCGCTGAGACTGTCGAAGACCTCTTGGGGCGCCATAACGCCCAGGGTATCGGGCAGCATGAAGTGACGTATCCCGCAATCTTTTAGCTGATCCATCATTGTGTAAACGTAATCACGGCTGTTCAGGTAGCCGTTCGACCAGTCCTCGAGGTACGCATTGACCTGCAAACCTTTTTCCAGCGCGTAGTTTACGGTTTGCAAGATCTCACTTACGTGCTGATCGAGTGTCTTCCCTAGCTGCTCCCTGCAATGCTTTTCGCTGCCTTTGGTCAGTAGATTGATTACCTGGCCACCGGTTTGCAGAATCCAGTCAACACTCTTGGTGTGATCGACAAAACCCAGCACTTCAATGCGGTCACCTAGTCCTTGTTCCTGAGCCCATTGATTGATGCTGGAAACCGCTTCCATTTCTCCTTGAGACACCCGTGCCGATGCAACTTCAATGCGATCGACTTTGAGCTGTTTTAACAGTGCGCTAGCGAGATTTACTTTTTCCTCAGGGGAAAAGGAGACGCCTTGGGTTTGCTCCCCGTCGCGCAGGGTGGTGTCCATCAGCTGGATATGTCGTTGTGTCTTGCTCATACGGTTTCCGTCAAAAACTGTGGCCACTGCATGCATGACCTCACACTAGCCTAGAAGTATGTCTTGATTGGCCGCGCTTGTACAATCGTGATCCTGTTAATTCGTTAGGCTGCGCAGCGCTTGGCGGCAATAGGGGGCAGCGTCTGTTGTAACATAGATCGAATGTCTTCAGGTGCGCGTAGCCGTTTGATCTGTTCAAACAGGAGTGCGGCCTGAGGAAAGTAGCCGCGCAGGTAAACCAGCCACTGCTTGAGAGGGTTGCCTGCGTTTCGGGCGTCGTAGTGCAGGAGATTGAGCTCGAAGAAGTTGGCCAATAGTGGCGTGATGTCTGGCCAGTGCAGAGACTCTCCGGGTTCCCCGCGTATCGCCGCTGCAGCAATCAGTCTCGGTAGATCTGGCCGGCATAAGACACCTCGCCCCAGCATCAATGCATCACAGCCGGTGACGGCGAGGCAGCGAAACGCATCGTCGACACTCCAAACATCGCCATTAGCAATAATTGGCAGTGACACCAATTCTCGAGCTTCGGCAATGGCGTCCCAGCAGACAGGCGGGCGATAGCCTTGGCTTTTGGTTCGGGCATGCACTGTAAGTTCGTTTGCGCCGGCCGCTTCTATGCCCGCCACGATATCCAAAAATAGCGCTTTATCCTCATACCCCAGTCGCGTTTTCACTGTGACGGGAATATGTGCAGGCACAGCCGCTCTTGCTGCTGCAGCAATATCGTGAACACGCTGAGGCTCACGTAAAAGAATGGCGCCTCCATTAGAGCGGTTCACTGTTTTAGCAGGGCAACCAAAATTCAGGTCAATACCTAAAGCACCCAGCTCCGCCGCACGTGCAGCGTTGTCCGCCACAACGCTTGGGTGGCCTCCCAGTAGTTGTAGGTAAACCGGAACCCCACAAGCGGTCGTTCCGCCCGCCAGCAGTTCTGGACAGAAGCGGTGAAAGACGCGTGGCGGTAACAGCTGATCCGTGACCCGCACAAATTCTGTGACACAGCGGTCTACGCCGCCCAGTGAGGTGAGTAGCTGACGCATGGTATGGTCAATGACCCCTTCCATAGGGGCAAGCATCAGGCGCATAAAGAGGCTGTATTCTTGTAACCAATTGATAATGCTATATTTTTATCCATAAATGTCTGGCTTGCTCTGCTCCGAAAACGCTGTGGACCCCATGTGGGCCAAAATATTGAATCAGTGACCCAGGCTTCACCCCTCGTCCCCAGTCTTTTAGTGTAGTTGAATCAGTTGGTGGGACGCTAACGATTTCGAGTTCAGCGTCCA
>JAPKBI010000252.1 GCA_028823475.1 Halioglobus sp.
CCGCTTGCAAACGTCTCAGTACCGAGCATTGGCGAGAACTGTCTGACCACGCGGCGCTTTTTGGCGTGTTTCGCCTATGACCGTTGATATCAATTTTAGCATTACTCTTATCGATTGAATTTTTGGGGCAGACTTATACTCGCCGCCACCGCAATAGAATTAAAATAGGATCAATCAACACCTGACTTGCACCGCTATCGGGCGGCACAATTCCCAGCTTTATCAAACTTGGAGCCAAGAAAATCCTGCCCTCTAAAGTTAAACTTGGTACTATCTTAGCGTTCTAGCTTATATACGCTATGGTTTCGTCCATCTTCTAATTATAAAGAGTAGCACCATGAGTCTAAAAGATGTCCTCTCAACACTGGCAGAGGTACCTACTCTGCTACAGGTTACTAAAGAGACAAAAGCCAGGCCATTGACCACTACAGATTGCCTCGCAGCCAGAGTGGAACGCACTGCAGCACGCTTTCCTACGCATACTGCTGTCATATTTGAAGGTCAGAGTCTTACCTGGATGGAGCTCAATGCCAAGGCTAATCGGTGCTCAAGCGCCTTGCGTGAGCAGGGTTTGGTCGCTGGAGATGCAGTAAGCCTCATTATGGAAAACCGCATCGAATTCCTGACCTCGCTTATTGCTCTCAATAAACTCGGAGCAATTACCGCCCTGATCAATACCAACCTGACAGGCTCACCTCTTATACATTGTATCAAGATCACCAAATCCAAAATGTGCATTTTCGGCGAAGAGCGCATGCAAGAAATAGCCGATGTGAAGTCCGATCCTGCTCTTGAATGCATCAAAAACTGGCTGTTTGTTGCAGACGCAGGCAAGCAGCTATGTCCTGCATGGGCCACAAACCTAGAAGAAGGCGCCGAGGACAACACAAATCCGGCCCAGACAAACCAAAATACGCTAGCCGATGTGGCCCTTTATATGTATACCTCCGGCACTACCGGTCTCCCCAAGGCCTCGGTAATCACCAATCGTCGCTTTCTGCTGTCTTCTGCGCTTTCATACAAGGCCGGCATCAAATGCAAAGAGAACGACTGCATTTATCTCTGCCTTCCGCTCTATCACGGTACCGGTCTTTTCCTCGGCGCTGGTGCTGCATTTTCTACCGGAGCCTGCATGTTTATCCGGCGAAAATTTTCCGGCAGCAACTTCCTTCATGAAGTGCGCGAACATCGTGCAACCTGCTTCATTTATATTGGCGAATTATGTCGTTACCTGCTTAATGTTCCTGCGCAAGCAGACGATCACAACACTCCCCTGACCCGCATGATGGGAAACGGCCTGCGGCCCGATGTCTGGCACGAGTTCAAGAGTCGCTTTGGCGTCGAACGAATTGCAGAGTTTTACGGCTCAAGTGAAGGCAATGTTGCATTCATCAACATGTTAAACAAGGATTGTACGGTTGGCTCCACCAGCGTTCCAATAGCCTTAGTAAAATACGATGTAGATGCCGACGAAATTGTAACCGATGAAAACGGCCACTGTGTTCTTGTCGCAGATGGTGAGCCCGGCCTGCTGTTGGGCAAAATAACTGAAAAAACAACGTTCGAAGGTTATACCAGTAAAGAAGATACTGAAAAGAAGATCCTGCGTGACGTTTTTGAAATAGAAGATGCATGGTTCAATACCGGCGATCTGATGAAAACGGTGGACGTAGGATTTTCTCTTGGACTAGCGCACTTTCAGTTCGTCGATCGTGTAGGCGATACCTTTCGCTGGAAATCTGAAAATGTTTCAACCAACGAAGTCGGTGAAATTATCAACGCTCATACTCAGGTAGATTTTTGCAACATCTACGGTGTGGAAATTCCGAAGGCTGACGGCAGAGCTGGCATGGCATCGCTGGTACTGACTGAAGGGCTGGACACACTGGATGTCGAGAGTTTTTCAAACCACGTCAAAGAACACCTACCTGCTTACGCCCGCCCCGTGTTTCTTCGCATACAGAGTGAAATGGACACAACGGGTACGTTTAAAATGGTCAAGGGAGAGTTGCGCAAAGAGGGATACGACCTAGATCAGGTCAATGAGCCCCTCTTTGTACTCAAACCGCGCAGTGATATTTATGTGCGTCTAACGGCAGATTTTGCAGCCATATTAAAGGCAGGAGACGCAGGATACTGATGGCCCTTTAACCACTGAGAAAGTATGAATCGCAGTAAAAAAGGCGTGCTGACAACCAACACTATTTTGTGCTGTTACCGGTTCGTTTTTTTTGTCTCGGCCGATTATGCCCCTCGGTACTGCGTCCACGTGAAGTAGGAGCAGGCTTGTCATCGCGACGGCCTCGGCCACCAGCGGGCTTCCCCTGTCCCGACGTGCGGGGCTTGCGCAGCGGTGCACTCGCAGGCACCTCGTGATCAGGCTCAAATCCGTCCACATATTCTCGGGTAATATGCCTCTGAATAACTTGTTCAATGTCATTGAGCTGCTTGATCTCATCCGCGCTGACTAGGGAAAATGCCCGCCCGGAAGCACCCGCCCTGCCCGTACGGCCAATCCGATGCACATAATCTTCAGGGACATTGGGTAAGTCGAAATTGACCACCTGAGGCAATTGGGCAATATCGAGACCGCGAGCCGCAATATCCGTTGCCACCAACACACGTATCTTACCGCTCTTAAACTCTGACAACGCCTTGGTGCGAGCACCCTGACTCTTGTTGCCGTGAATCGCAGAGGCATTAACGCCGGCCTTTACCAAATACTCTGACAGCCGGTTGGCGCCATGCTTCGTCCGACTGAACACTAGTACCTGCTGCCAATCGTTCTTTACAACAAGCTCCCGCAACAATGCGGATTTACGGATTTTGTCTACCGGGTGTACCCACTGTTTCACCCTCTCGGCCGTTGTATTGGGTGCGGATACCGACACTTCCAGAGGATTGTTCATTATCGTTTTGGCCAGCCCCCTAATCTCGTTAGCGAACGTAGCCGAAAACATCAGATTTTGACGCTGCTGCGGTAGCAGCTTAAGAATGCGGCGGATATCGTGAATGAACCCCATGTCGAGCATGCGATCAGCCTCATCCAAGACGAGAACGTCCAGATCAGAGAATTTGACCTCACCCTGTTGGCACAAGTCCAGCAATCGGCCGGGCGTGGCCACCAGAATATCGATACCTTTGCGCAGTGCGGCAATCTGAGGATTGGGCTTTACACCACCGAACACCACCGCCGACTTAAACGGCAGGTGCGCGCCATAGGTCGCGATACTTTCGGCAACCTGGGCAGCCAGCTCGCGCGTAGGAGTGAGCACCAGCGCTCTGATGCGATGAGGATGCGCAACACCCTTTGCATGCAGCAATTCTAATATCGGCAGTGTAAACCCCGCCGTTTTACCGGTACCGGTCTGGGCAGCGGCCATCAGATCGCGACCCGATAGAACGGCCGGAATGGCAGCGGCCTGAATTGGACTGGGTTCGCGATAGCCCTTTTCTTCGATTGCACGCAACAGCGGCGCAGACAGACCGAGCTCATCAAAGGTCATGAAAATTCTCTTGGCTTATTCTGACTAGCCCCATGATCAGATGACTACCTGAGGGCTGTACGAGCGCCGCAGCGTACAGTATCGTCGGTTAAATAGCGATCGCAAGCACTTAATCCCTGCGCGCCGAGTCAGCGCTCAATCGGGTTGGGTGGAAAGTTCGCAAAAATCACTGCTGCAGCCTCCCGACTGTATTCAGCGCCGTCATTAGTATCAGCTTGATTATCAAGATGTGCGCGAAAATTAGCCCTCCAAACCGTTTGCAGAATGACAGGATCAATCATGTCGACATAGATCGTAGCCTCGGTAATTTTCTGTGTCGCCGGATCGAATGTACTCA
>JAPKBI010000253.1 GCA_028823475.1 Halioglobus sp.
GCCGCGGGATGGGCTGGGAAGGTGACGGCTTTACGCCCCAGGAAATCGACACGACGCGACTGTGGGCCACGTCCAAGGTGATGACCATCGCAGGTGGCAGTTCCGAAATACAACTTAACTTGATCGCTCAAAAAGTCCTCGAACTACCACAGCGCTAGGAGCAAACGATAATGGCACTGGTACTCAATGAAGAACAACGCCTGCTGCAAGATACGGCAAAGGATTTCCTGTCCAAACATGCCCCGATAGCGTCTCTGCGAAAGCTGCGCGACGAACATAATCCCATTGGATATGATCCTGATCTGTGGGTGCAGATGTCCGAAATGGGCTGGGCGAGCGTCATACTGCCTGAGGCCTATGGCGGGCTCGAATTTGGCTTTCTGGGACTAGGTATAGTGCTGGAAGAATCCGGACGCACGCTCACCGCATCTCCTTTGTTTGCTTCGGCTGTGGTCGGTGCGTCTGCTGTATTGCTAGGCGGTAGCGAGCAACAGAAGCAAATGCTATTGCCGCAAATCGCTAGCGGAGACCTTACTCTGGCACTGGCATTGGAGGAATCTCATCACCACAGGCCCACGCATATTGCTACCACCGCTAACATGCAGGGCGACGATTTTATTCTTAACGGCCATAAATGTTTTGTGCTCGATGGGCACAGCGCTGATAAGCTGATTGTGGTAGCCCGCTCTAGCGGCTCAGAGGCTGACAGCGTGGGGTTAACCCTGTTACTGGTGGACCGCAATGCAAAAGGAATAAGCTGCCACCGGACCATCATGGCGGACAGTCGTAACGCCGCTAATATTACATTTGAGAATGTCATAGTGCCTGCTGGAGACATTCTCGGCGCAGTCGATAATGGCTGGTCGATTCTCGACCCCGTACTAGACCGAGGAAGAGTCGCCATCGCTGCAGAAATGATGGGTTGTGCGCTGGAAGCCTTCGAACGCACCGTTGCCTATTTAAAGGAACGGGAGCAATTCGGTGTGCAAATCGGATCCTTCCAGGCATTGCAACATCGGGCGGCGCATATGCAATCAGAGTTAGAGCTTTGCCGTTCAGTATTGCTGCAGGCGCTGTCCACGGTGGATGACGCACCGGAACAGCTGCCTCTGTTGGCCAGTCTAGCCAAGGCCCGCTTGAATGTTCTGGTAAAGCTGGTGACTAATGAGGCGGTACAGATGCACGGTGGCATCGGTGTTACTGATGACCTAGAAATCGGTTTCTTCCTCAAGCGTGCTCGGGTTGCCATGCAGATTTTTGGCGATACAGGGTTTCATAAAGATCGCTACGCCACACTGTGTGACTACTAACAAACGAGGGTAAATGTATGGAAGCTAACACAATGATAGCCATGGTCCACAGGTACGTGGAAGCATTCGAAAAACAGGATATGGACATCATCAAAGAGATCTACTCTCAGGATGCCTTGGTTGAGGATCCGGTCGGCACAGACGCGCACGTGGGCATCGACGCCGTATGCGCTTTTTATGAAGGTGCTTTGAAATCGGGCGCCAAACTAGCTCTGAGCGGTGAACCGCGCTGCAGTGGTAACGCGGTTGCGTTTCCCTTTCAGGTTCAGATGCCAGGTATCACTGTTGATATTATCGATGTGTTCGAGTTTAACGCTGAGGGTAAAGTTAACAGTATGAAGGCATACTGGAGCGACGAGAACATGAAGTCAGTTTGATCCTGAAAGCGGTCGTCTGACCCGCGGTATCGTTAGTATTTAGTTACCGAGAGCATCATTGTCGAATGTAGCTGCGTAGCGCTCAATCCACTCTAGTGCAGCTTCGTCAGGGCTTAGAAGACGACCACATTCCCGCAGCATTGCCCGCCGGTATTTTTTGATCTGCAGACACTGATTTTCCATACGTAACTGAAACTCGTCCTGCCGCATCAAAATATCATTTCTACTATGCACAAACCCGTTAGACACGCCATTCTCCGATCGCTACCTACGGTCGTAGTAATAACACCTCAAAGTAAAAAAAGCAGTGGCTCTAATGGTAGGTTGTGAAGCAATGCACAGAATTAGTAAGTTTCCATAGTAGTTTGTGTAATATTACCGCGCCGTCGGGAGCTGTTGTCAGCCACTAGAGCGCCTTGATAGATAGGTTCTGGATTAGTGGTTGCGCGCCGAGACTGAAGACGGCATCGTCATATTCTGGTGGCCCAAATTTCGCCACGGCATTGTTGGACAGGGCAATCGGTTCTTTGGGCATACCGATAAAATTTGTTTTCAACTTGCCATCACCATCCTGATCATAAAATACAGACAACGCGTAGTCACCCAGTGGCAATAGCAATTCGGTCCGCACCAAATCTCCATCAAGGGCATCAGCGATAACCACTTTTTGATTGAGCACCATTTCATCACTCAACCAGGTTGAATCAGAATCGTAAACGGCAATATAGACATTACCGGAAGCATCTTTCAGGCCCGATATTTCGACCATCAAAATACCCGTGAGGCCTTCTGCCATGGCGAACTGGGAACCCAATATCAATACTAACAATTGCAGCGTACAGGCGGATCGCATAAACCAAGACATCATAGAAACTCCTCCATATCAACAATCAGCATCACTCAGGTTAGCGCCTCATCCAGCCCTTTCGTAACGCTAAAGTAGAATGCATAGTGCGACAATAGTAACGGAAACTCCCCGCGCACCCAATAGAACCTTTCCGCCAGACTCAAAAATTCAGTACACTGTCTCTCTGTTTTCATTAAGGCGTAAATCTATGTCACTGGGTTCTTGGGATCCAAAGGTCGATGCACAGAGCACCGAGCTCTTGTTAGAGTCTGACCTCCTGCGCCGCCTCATCGCTTATAGCACTGAGGAACAGTTAGCGCAGCTCGAACAACTACTGAATGCGAACGACAAGCAACGTTTAGCGGGACTGATGAAGATAGACCCTCTTATTTGGCAAACCGCCGCCGAGCCCTTGCTGGAAAATGACCTATTGCATCTGATTCGCTTTTTCGCCGTGGCCGAGAACCTGCCCGGGTGGGAGGCTGGAGCCACATCTCCGGTAATCCCGCTGGCTAAAATCCTGCGCCAGCGGGGTGTGCGCCTGGACAAGTCACTGCTACAGTGGCTTCGCGAGGTCAGCGACAACCGCTACCTGCCGTACGGCCCGCTTTAATCCTTCACTCTGATTTAGCTTTTTCAAACGCCGTCATGCTCTTGTCAGTGGCCGAAGTCTGATATTTCAGCTTCCACTGATCATATGGCATACCATACACACGCTCTCTGGCCTTGTCATAATCCACCACCAGTCCGGCGTCATCGGCTGCTGCCATATACCACTTGGACAGACAATTACGACAAAAACCCGCGAGGTTCATCAGGTCGATATTCTGTGCATCCTTGCGGCTGTCCAAATGGGCTAGCAGACGACGAAATACCGCCGCCTCAATCTTGTCTGAATCGTCCATTTTTCTCTCACTCCCTTTAGATAATACCGCGGACTAAACGGGCATATATTCGCCACCATTAACATCCAGTGCTGCACCCGTCACAACGCTAGCGTAATCCGAGCCGAAGAACATAGCGGCCTTGGCGCACTCTCCGTCATCGGGAATAATCCCCAACGGAATACTGCGCGTAACGTCCTTGATCAACTCGTCCTGACTCTTGCCAGTCGCCTTGGCTTGCCAAGAAAAATAACCCTGCACGCTGGGGCCCCACATCCACCCCATATGGCAACTGTTCACTCGAATATTATACTTCCCCAACTCCAATGCGAGATGCTTAGTGGCACAACGCAACGCGGCCTTGGATGAACCGTAGCCGGCCTGAGTCGCCAATGGCTTGTGTTCCACCATAGTGGCAATCATCA
>JAPKBI010000254.1 GCA_028823475.1 Halioglobus sp.
AGGTCTGAATCAGGCGCAATGCTTGCCGCCACCAGAAAAAAAGCCGCAGAGGAGATGTCTGCAGGCACATCAATATCGCAGGCCTGGAGACTACCGCCTCCTTGCAATGAAATCACACCTTTAACAGACCGCACCGGATAACCAAATCCACGCAGCATGCGCTCGGTGTGGTCGCGAGAAGGGCCAGGCTCTGCAACGGAAGTACAGCCTTCACTGTAGAGGCCCGCCAGTAACACACAGGATTTGACCTGAGCGCTAGCCATGGGCAGCTCGTAGTGAATACTGCGCAGTTTTTGCCCCCCGAGAATTGCCAGCGGAGGTCTGCCGCCCTCGGCGGATTGAATGCTCGCGCCCATCATTGTAAGAGGATCGATTACTCGACCCATCGGGCGACTGCAGAGCGAGGCATCCCCTGTCAGTTCAGCATCGAAGGTCTGTCCCGCTAAAAGACCACATATAAGACGCATACCGGTGCCAGCATTACCTAAATCCAGAGCTTGGGCAGGCGCAGTCAGGCCGTGAAGCCCAACGCCATGGACGGTGACATTACCGTGCTCAGGACCCTCAATTTGGACTCCCATGGCACGAAACGCCGCCAACGTTGCCAGCGCATCCTCCCCTTCGAGAAACCCTTTAACCCGTGTGGTGCCATTGGCTAAAGCGCCCAGCATAATAGAACGATGGGAGATCGATTTATCCCCTGGAACCCTAGCCTCCCCGCTTATTGCGCCACCGGGCAGTATCTTGAATCGCATAAGTTGTTGGACGCCTTAGGGAAGTTTTGGCTGAATCCGCTGAGCCAATAGGGTCGCGAACTCATCTCGGGCCTGCTTGGCTCGATCAAAAGTGTTGAATAATTCGTGCGCGTTCTCATCCTGCACGGCTTTACGTAAACGAGCGAGATGATCGCTGAACAAGTCAATAGAATTGAGTAACGCGGGTTTGTTAGCAATAGCGATATCGCGCCACATAGTGGGGTCGCTCGATGCAATGCGAGTAAAGTCTCGAAAGCCACCGGCGGCGCAGCGAAAAACATCCTCGCTATTATCCGCTGACGCCAATGCATCAACCAAAGTATAGGCCAGCACGTGTGGCAGATGACTGGTCGATGCCAGCACTGCATCATGCTGCTCCACCGTCATGTCAACCACTTCGGCACCGGCACTGCACCACATTGCACGCACCAGTTCCACTGCCGCTGGATCGTTGGCGGCATCGGGCGTGAGGATCACACGGTGATCAACAAACAGGTCGGCCCTTGAGGCATTCACTCCACTGTACTGTGAACCTGCTATGGGGTGCCCCAATACGAGCTGTGGCGGCATTACTCCGGCAACTGCAATCGCGGCAGTGCGTAGATTGCCTTTGACGCTGGCCACATCGGTAATCACTGGGCCGCCAGACCGACCTGACAGCCGGGGCAAGATTTTCTCAAGTATCTGCACTGTCGTCAGTGTCGGCGTACAGATCACAATGATATCCGCTCGTTCAATCGCTTCGTCAAGATCAAGAGTGAATTCGTCTATGACACCCAGTTCCACCCCGCGCTGCAAAGAAACCTCTCGGTGTCCGTAGCCAATAAAACGTTGACTGAAACCACTGCTGCGCAACGCCCTAGCAAGCGAACCACCGATAAGACCGAGACCAACAATCACCACATTGTCAGAAGCGTAAGTCACACCACACCTACAACAACGCCTGGGGATAAGACCCCAGGGGTTTCAACAAAATGGATTGCTCTTCCAACTCCGCAACAATGGCAGCGACTTTGTCGTCCTGTAAATGACCCTCAAACTCAATAAAAAATACGTAGGCCCATTTCTCAGTGCGGGAAGGTCGAGTGTCGATACGGGTCAAGTTGACCCCGCCTCGCCTAAATGGTTCCAGCAACGTAAACAAAGCACCAGGCTTATTACGACTCGAGACAATAATCGAAGTTTTGTCTCGACCACTCGGTGGCACATCTTCTCGTCCGATAATTAAAAATCGGGTCGTATTGTTTGTATAATCTTCAATGTGAGTGGCCAGCTTATCTAACTGATAAAGCTCTGCCGCCATATCTCCAGCCACTGCAGCCACGCCCTGACATTCAGACGCCATCCGAGCCGCCTCTCCGTTACTGCTAACCGCTTCACGCTCGACATGCGGCCAATACTTATCCAGCCAATGGCGGCACTGCGCAAGCGCCTGCTGATGTGCGCAGATGCGAGTGATACTGCCCTCCAAAGTGTTCGGGGCCACCAGCAAATGATGCCCGATACGCATTTCCACTTCACCTGAAATCTTCAGAGATGAATCCATGAAGTTATCCAGTGTATGGCTCACCATTCCTTCGGTTGAATTCTCCACCGGCACCACACCGTAGTTACACTCCCCGGACTCAACCTGCGAGAAGACGGCGTCAATCGTGGTTTGTGGCACGTAAACGCCGGCATGACCAAAGTGCTTAATTGTCGCACCCTGAGTAAAAGTGCCTTCAGGCCCCAGGTAAGCAACTTGCAGCGGCTTTTCAAGCGCTAGGCAGGCCGACATAATTTCACGAAAAATATGCACGACACTGCCGGCATCAAGCGGACCCGCATTGCGCTTAAGAATGCGCTCTAATACCTGAGCCTCGCGCTCCGGCCTGTAATACACCACCTCGGCGTCGGCCTCACCGCGCTCGTGGGCCGCTGCCACCTCGCTCATTTTGATCTCGGCGACACGCTGTGCGCACTGGGCCCGGCGATTAATCAACGCCTGAATGTCCTGGTCAATGGCGTCTATATCTGCCCTGACCTGGTCTAGATCTCTGGTATCTGTCATAAGCAGAAAATCAACCGTTACGTTGTTCGAAGTCCAGCATAAACGCTATCAGCGCATCCACCGCTGTCTCACTCACCGCATTGTAGAGGCTGGCGCGCATGCCTCCTACTGACCGGTGGCCCTTGAGATTCAACAGGCCCGCTGACTCCGATTCCGTAAGGAATTTTTTGTCCAAACCCGCATCCGCCAGAGTGAAGGTGACATTCATTAACGAACGACTCGGAAGTTCGACCGGGTTGGCATAGAAATCACTATTGTCGATTGCTGCATAGAGTTTTTGCGCCTTGCGACGATTGATCGTCTCAATGCCTAACAGCCCACCCTGCTCCACCAGCCAATCGAAAACCAATGCCGCCAGATACAAGGCGAACGTCGGTGGCGTGTTATACATAGACTCATTATCTGCAGCCAACTGCCAGTTAAGCATGGCAGGACACATGGCATTCGCCTTACCCAATAAATCACGACGCAC
Organism: Halioglobus sp.; assembly: GCA_028823475.1. Classification (GTDB taxonomy): domain Bacteria; phylum Pseudomonadota; class Gammaproteobacteria; order Pseudomonadales; family Halieaceae; genus Marimicrobium. Next base: position 3,278 of record JAPKBI010000254.1, read on the forward strand.
GATGACTAAAGTGAGACCAGAGGGACCGATATTTTTCTGGGCGCCCGCATAAATAACGCCAAAATCTTCCACCCGCGTCGGCCGCGACAATATGGTAGAGGACATGTCCGCCACCAGTGGCACTTCCACCTGCGGTGTCCAGAAATACTCTACCCCACCGATGGTTTCGTTAGGGGTGTAATGTAGGTAGGCTGCGTCGTTGCCCAATTGCCACTGAGCTTGAGGTGGGATCGTACTAAAATTAGTGTCCTGTGAACTGGCAACAACGTTCACCTCACAATAGCGCCGACCTTCCTCTATCGCCTTTTTGGACCACTGCCCCGTATTAACATAATCCGCGCTGAGTTTGTCTCCAAGCAGGTTCAGTGGCACAGAACCAAACTGTGTGCTGGCACCGCCTTGCAGAAACAACACCGCGTAATCGTCAGAAATACCCAGTAAGCTTCGCAGCGTTTGCTCTGCGTGATTCACCACTCCTACCACTTCGGGGCTTCGATGGCTCATTTCCATCAAGGATAAACCCTTGCCATGCCACTCCAGCATGTCATTGCG
>JAPKBI010000255.1 GCA_028823475.1 Halioglobus sp.
ATGGATGTTGCCGTTATCGGTTGCATCGTCAACGGGCCTGGAGAAGCGCGCGAAGCGGATGTAGGGTTGACCGGGGCTAGCCCTAATAACTTGATCTACGTCGATGGAGAGCCGCATCACAAGATCAGCAATGAAGACTTTGTTGATCACCTCGAAGAGGTGATTCGAGCGCGTGCAACTGATTTAGAAAAACTTCGCGTCGCACAGGAAGAACAACTGATTGCGAAATCATCCACATGATTGACGGCGTCGCAGACGGGAGAAGTTGTGAGTGAGATAACCGCCATTCGCGGGATGAGCGATATACTGCCGGATGAGACACCGCGCTGGCAATTTTTGGAGCGCACGGTGGCGAGCGTTCTGGCCGCGTATGGCTATGGCGAGATACGCCTGCCCGTGGTGGAAAAAACGTCACTGTTCAGGCGTTCGATCGGCGAAGTCACGGATATTGTTGAGAAAGAGATGTACACCTTTGATGATCGCAATGGCGACAGTATGACGCTGCGTCCGGAAGGAACGGCTGGCTGTGTGCGGGCCGCAATTCAGCAGGGAATACTCAATACCCCGCGGCGCCTTTGGTATACCGGTCCCATGTTTCGCTACGAGCGGCCACAGAGGGGTCGGCAGCGGCAGTTTCATCAGACGGGTGTAGAGTCGTTTGGTGTCGCCACGCCAGATATGGACGCAGAGCTAATAGTGTTATGTGCCAGATTATGGAGGCGGCTTGGTCTCACCGATTGTGTTGAGTTACAGATAAATTCCATTGGTAATGCCGAGGCGCGTAAAGCCTACCGGGAGGCTCTGGTCGATTATCTTCAGGGACACTTAGAGACGCTTGATGAAGACAGCCAGCGCCGCCTGCACAGCAATCCATTGCGTATTTTGGACAGTAAGAGCCCCCAAACCCAGGCGTTACTGGATGGTGGGCCTACACTGACAGATTTTCTCGATGAAGAGGCGAATACCGATTTTGCACGTCTGTGTGAACTTTTAGATGCAGCCGGAGTGGCCTACGTGGTCAATAGACGGCTTGTGCGGGGTCTGGATTATTATAACAAGACAGTGTTTGAGTGGGTGACTGACCGACTTGGAGCGCAGGGTACCGTCTGTGCGGGTGGTCGCTATGACGGCCTGGTAAAGCAACTGGGTGGCAAGCCTACTCCGGCGGTTGGGTTTGCCATGGGCATGGAGCGCTTAGTACTGTTGTTAGCGGAGCAAGGCGCGGTAGCGGATGCCGCGACTGTTGATGTGTATGTGGTTGCTGTTGGACGTGATGCAGAACTGATGGCGTTGATGTCCACTGAGCGTGTTCGTGAGGAGAATCCACAGTTGCGCATTATGCAACATGCGGGAGGTGGTAGTTTTAAAAGTCAGATGAAAAAGGCCGATAAGAGCGGAGCCCGTGTTGCTCTTATCTGGGGTGAAGACGAAGTGGCGGCGCACGCGGTCACGATTAAGTCGTTGCGTGAGGGCGATGGCGAGCGGCTCGAGCAGAGTACCGTGCCCCTCGGAGAATTAGATTCGACATTGTGCGCAGCACTTGCGCCTTGAGATTGTGTAAGAGGAAAAAATAACGTGGAAGAATATCGTACCGAAGAAGAACAGGTTGAAGCGCTGCGCCGCTGGTGGCAAGAAAATGGGCGGTCCATAATTGCAGCGGTGATTATCGCGTTAGCTGCGAGCTTCTCCTGGCAGACTTGGGAGTCCAGTCAGGAGGGTCATCAGGAAGAGGCTTCCACTGTGTATGAGGCGATGCTGCGGGCTATTGGCGTCGGGGAGTCATCCGTCAACGCGCAAACGGGTATTAATCTAGCGGAGCAGCTCAAGCAAAATTTTGACGGAACCGTCTACGCTCAGTTTGCTGCGCTGCATCTCGCCGCGTTGGCAGTTAATCGTGGCGAGCTTCCGGAAGCAGAGGACGAGCTCCGCTGGGTGCTAGGTAAGGCTGGAAAGGGAAGTGATGCTGAGCAGGTTGCTCAGTTGAGACTAGCCCGTGTGTTGGCTGCGTCGGGCGATACTGCCCAGGCGTTGGCTATTCTAGAAGATGCCGCGCCAGGGCCTTATGGGGCCTCCTATGCTGCTGCTCGTGGCGATATCCTGCAGGCTACGGGTCGTACGGGCGAAGCGCGGGATGCCTACATGCAAGCATTAGCGCAAGCGGACAGTAATCAGGAGGGACTGAACTTTTCGGTATTGCAACAAAAGCTGCAAAGCCTCACGCCCGTAGCTACTCGTGATCTCAAAAAGACCGTGACTGGGCAGTTGGATATGTCTGAACAGGTACCTGCTATAACCGACCCTGTCGAAACCTTGGAGCAATAATATCATGCGGCAAATATCCCGGTACCTACTTTTGTTAACTATGATGTTTAGCATCGCCGGTTGCAGTACTGTTTCAGGGTGGTTCGACTCAGATGATGATGACCCGATGGCACCGATGGCACTGTCAGATATTACCGAGACAGTGAAGGTTAAAGAACTGTGGTCAGTCGGAGTTGGTGATGGGCAAGGCGATGGATTTTATCGTTTGCAGCCTGCTATTAGCGGTGAGGTTATTTACGCGGCGTCCGCCGATGGCGAGGTCGTGGCCGTGGACCGCAACCGAGGTAAGACACTGTGGGAGGTTGACCTTGATCTTTCTCTGTCCGGTGGAGTGGGGGTATACAAAGATGTCCTATTGCTCGGTAGTAGTGAGGGTCTTGTCCTGAAGTTGGATGCCAACACTGGCGAGCAGCTTTGGACGACGATGCTGACGGGAGAAATTTTGTCACCGCCACAGGCTAATGGCAAGGTGGTTGTTGCCCAGACCTACAACGGTAAATTACAAGGCCTTGATTTCGCAACAGGACAGCTGCTCTGGACCTATAACAGCAAAGTTCCGGTGTTGACCATTCGCGGTACTAGCGTGCCCATAATAGAAAATAATCGGGTTTATGCCGGGTTTGCCAATGGCCGAGTACTGGCGTTCGATGCTCAGACTGGTTCTATTGTTTGGGAAGTGCGCGTGGCTATTCCCCAGGGCCGCTCTGAAATTGAGCGTATTGTCGATGTTGATGGGACCATGGAGTTGGCGGGAAATGAACTGTACGCAGTCAGTTATCAGGGCAGTGTCGTAGCGATCGATGTCGAAAGTGGGCGTAAGATTTGGCAACAGAAGGCGTCTTCCTTCTCCGGCGTCTCTCTAGGATTTGGCAACGTTTATGCCGCCGATGAAGACGGTACTTTGAACGCATTTATGCGTAATGGTGAAGATGTGCGCTGGAGTCAGGGAGCGTTGGGCTATCGCCAGTTATCCAGGCCAACTCCGGTTGGAAGTTATGTAACGGTAGGCGATTTCGAAGGTTATCTGCATGTTCTTTCTCAGGTTGATGGTGATTTTGTCGGTCGGGTCAGGGTGGACAGCGATGGGGTACGCGCTGATATGTTAAGCGAAGATGGCATTCTTTACGTGTTCGCTAATGACGGTGAACTCGTCGCATATGAGATCACAGCGAAAAACGAATGATACCGGTAATCGCCATTGTAGGTCGCCCCAACGTAGGAAAATCGACACTCTTCAATCAGCTGACGCGCAGCAGGGATGCGCTCGTTGCTAATTATCCCGGCCTGACGCGAGATAGAAAATACGGCGAGTCAAAAATTGGCACACTACCTTTTATCGTCATAGATACTGGCGGGATTACCGGCGAGGAAGAGGGCGTTGACTCCCCTATGGCTCAGCAGGCCCTCACCGCGATAGAAGAATCAGATGTAGTATTGTTTATGGTGGACGGTCGTCAAGGACTGAATACGGTAGATCAAGCGTTAGCCGTTAAATTGCGACAGGG
>JAPKBI010000256.1 GCA_028823475.1 Halioglobus sp.
GTAATTCTTTGGTTTCATCATCCAGACATTCGTAGGCAGCGACCATGTCAGAAAATAGTGTGTCACCGCCAATGTCTGGCACGACATGTGCACGTAAAACCGACCCCAAGGACGGAATCTCGCGCCAGCTCACATCGCTATGCCAAACATTTTCGACGCCGACCATCTTTTCATCTTTATCGAATCGGACAACCTCGGAATCAGGGGCATCCGAGGGAATAAAGGGGTGCTCTTCAAGTTCACCAAAACCCTTAGCGAAGTCCATATGTTGTGCTGAGGAAATATCTTGGTCACGAAAGAAAATTACGCGGTACGCGAGAAGCGCTGCATAAACCTCATCGAAGGTCTTCGAATCAAGTGGCCGGCGCAGATCGACGCCGCCAATCTCTGCACCAATACAGGGACTAATCCGTTTCACGTTGATTTTCTTCCACTCGAGTTGGTCGAGCTGTTCGTTTCTTTCCTTAAGATAGTGACGAGGCCCAGGCGTGATATTGTGTTGAAGTTTCATCTGCGATTCCATCGTGTTTATCAGGAGCGACTACTGCCGCAGCCATCCAATTTTCAACTCAGCCTAGATCGAGCGAGCGCGCCTAAGCGTACCAAAATTCTTTCTGGAGTTATATTGGTCCTTTTTAGCGGCCCAGAAACCCCATCCACGCCTCGCACGTGATGACGCTACAAGTGCAATAGCGCTGATCTCGATCTAAAGACAGTGTCGGACGCCAATACGTTGATTATTTTATGCGCTTTAAATCAAGTGGTGTTAGCAATATAAAAGACAACGCCAATACCGCGACAAAGAGATAGAAGCTATTGTTATAATCTCCGTAAATATCAAACAGCTTAGCGCCTAGTATAGGTCCCGGCATCACCGACAAGACAATCACCGGCATCATAGCGCCCATTGCACGACCATAACTCTTCATTCCGAAAACAACCGCAATCATCGCGCCCCACACGGGCAACATACCCCCTGTCGCTAAACCCAAAAGCAAAGCAGCAATGAGCATAGCAGGATAACTAGGCTCATTCGCTAGCATAGCGATGCCAGTAGCCGCTAGTGCGATGGCCACCCATAAGCCATATTTCAGATTAATGCGGTCGGCCGCATAGCCAAATAATAATTTCCCAATTAAGCCCATTCCGGCCAAGGCAAATATTAAGGTCTTGGTTTTATCTCCCACACCGGCCCCTTGCATATACGCACCTATATTAGTAAGTACTCCCGTGAGACTCATAAACAACAGACCCAAAGTCAAACCGATAAACCAAAATGCCGGGGTTGTGAGGATTTGTTTCACGCCCAAGTCCGGCCCATCAACTGTTAGCTCGGCATTGCTGATGGCAGCATGCGCGGTCGGCAGGTTCGGCTCACCTGCTAGACCTTTGTCTGCAGGAAAGTTACGCATTACGAAATACAGAAAAGGTAACAGTAGTAACAATACCGTTATGCCGAAGTAGAACACCATCTCGCGCCAACCTAGCTCAGTAATACCGCGATCGACCAAATAAGGAATAACCATCCCACCGAGTGAGGTCCCAACTGCAGCGATACCTAATGCACGCCCACGCGAGACCGAAAACCAACGCGCAACGACGGTCGAGCCCGTCAACGGCCCTAACAAATTGTTTGCTAAACAAATAAACACAGAAAACACTAGTGAAAACTGTAATATGTTCTGGCTTTTTGATAGCAGAATTAAACCGAAACCGAAAGCAGCAGCACCCATCACCATTAGTCCACGAATAGACCATTTGTCAGCCAGCATGCCGACTAATGGCGAAACCAGCAACCCCAACCCGGTGGACCAGGTAATGCCGTACATCACTTCGGTTCTGCTGACGTCAAACTCGGCTTCAACTGGCATCACCATTAATGGGAAACCATAAGTGAAAAAACCCGTGACAAAAAATTGAGCGATCAGTGCGCCCGCGACTATTAGCCAACCGTAATACATTTATCTGTCTGCCTTTTAGTATCATGCTGTGTCTTGAGTCTACTCGACACATTCTATTTTTACTTCTTACACGTGCGACCCTCGGCGGCCATAGCGCGTCCCTTTTGTGCCAGAAATATTGTGTGCCGACTGCCCTTCCCAGGACGGGCCCTTACGGTCCGGGCAACAGCGTGGAACCCAATTTTTTTCAACCGAATAAGAAAGACAGGGTCCGGGCCAGCAGACCAAATGGCTAGCGTACCTTCAGGGCCAAGTGATTTAGAAAGGGCGCTTAATCCGTCGACTGAATACAGCCAGTCATTTTGAGAATGGGTGAGACCTTCAGGGCCATTATCCACATCCAGTAAAATCGCATCGAAGGATTGCGTGCTTTGGGTCAGTAGTTGCGCCACATCACCGATGTAAACATGCGTACGCTGATCCTGTAATGGCTGTCCTGCACACTCCCCCAGCGGCCCGCGATTCCAGTCTACGACTGCGGGTATTAACTCAGCCACGGTGATCTGCGCTGAGGGCAAAAGTGACTTGAGTGCGGCGGCCAGTGTAAACCCCATACCAAGACCGCCTATCAGCACGCGAGCACGATCAACGCCACCCAGGCGGGCACAGCCGAGTTCGGCAAGCGCTTCCTCCGAACCATGCTCGCGGCTATTCATTAGATCACCCCGTATACCTGAAAGCCGGATGGAGAAGTCTTGCCCTCTCTGTGACAATTTGAGTTGCCCACCGTTATTGGGTATGTCTGCGGTGCCTAGAACGGCCCACTGATTCATGCTGTCTCGCTCACTTTTGTTGCTTAATGAATGGCGAATTTTACCATGAATTAACAAAAAGGAAATTAACCTTTGGCCGCGAATCAAGAACGCAGAGCAATCCGTTCCAGTGCGGACTTGGAAGCGCTATAGCTGCACCAAACCCCAGCCGATTGTCGATAACACTTTCTAGACGTGCGCTAAGCGCTGCTATCACGGCGCTTTGACCAGCCCAGTCAGGTGCCCGACAACGCAGATGACGAGGTCGGTGGCACCCGGCTGACAGGGAGGGCCGTCTGGGCTGGTGTCGCTCGGAAGCCCTGCCCTCTTATTTAGCGCGAAAAGGCGCTGACTGTCCCCCATATTGTGAAGACTCTAAAAACTGATACATTTCGCCGGTTTATTGGCTTGCTTTGTAGGCCAGTTTGCTGTCGAATGCACTGAAATAATTCATTTGGAGTTGTATCATGACCCTACGTTTTAAAAGTACCCCTATTATTGCAGCGCTAGCACTGGCCACAGCTAGCCAGCTGGCAAGCGCTCAGCAGTTAGAGGAAGTGGTCGTTACTGCTCAAAAGAAGGTTGAAAGCCTACAGGACGTCCCTATTTCGGTCGTCGCGATGCAGGGTGAACAAATTCAGCAAGCGGGCATCCAAAATATGATGCAGCTATCCGACTACGTGCCCAACCTGCATATCGCCATTGCCCCGGTAAATACCAACATCTACATGCGTGGCGTTGGCTCTGGCAATAACCAAGGCTTCGAGCAATCGGTAGGCATGTACGTTGATGGCATCTATATGGGCCGCGGCCGTCAGTACCGTAATGCCTTTTTAGATTTAGAGCGCGTGGAAGTCCTTCGCGGCCCTCAGGGCACCTTGTTTGGCCGCAATACAGTGGCTGGTGCCGTCAGTGTTATTACCGCCTCGCCCACGTTAGGCGAAGAGCTCAATGGCGCGATCTCCGTTGCCGCCGAGAGCAACAACGGGTTTATCACCGAAGGCAACATTGGCAGCGACATCACCGATACGCTAGCCATGCGTTTTGCCTTTAAATATCGCGAATCCGATGGCTGG
>JAPKBI010000257.1 GCA_028823475.1 Halioglobus sp.
ATTTCTGTGCAATACGGCACTGTCGAGAACGTCCAGCAGGTGGCGATGGCGCCTAGTTATGGTGCAAGCTCTCTCATTGGCGGCGCGCTTGGGTTACTGGCAACGGGCGGGCGCTCAAGCGCGACGAAGGTTGCGGGTACTGCGGCTGGCGCGGGACTGGGTGCCCTTGTTGCAAAGGAAACTGCCGGTACTGCGGAGCGATTCACTGTGCGTCTGGTCAATAACAGTACGATTGATATTGTGTTGGAAAATCAGGATGTTCGGGTAGGAGACTGCGTTTCCGTGGAGCAGGGCACGCATGCCAATCTTAGGCGCGTCTCGTCAGTATTGTGTTCAACCCCCGCCTCGCATCCCGCCTATAGTTCGATGAACGCAGAGACCGCGCGAGAGTCGTCTGATTGTCTGGCGGCGAAGCAAGCGCTACTCAAGGCCGCAACGACGGAGCAGACTGATATCGCGTATAAGAAAATGCGTGCGTTCTGCGAAAGTTAACATCGTCAGGAAGATGACTTGCCGTCTTCCTGATCTGGTTATGTTAGAAACACAGGAACCTCATCATGCATTGATGGGGTTTCTGTAGTTGCAAAACTTCATCATTAGTGAGTGCTAGATCCACGCCATGGAAAAAATCACTCATGTCATTGTTAATCCCCTTAAGTCGCTAAACCTTCTTTCCAGAACAGATGTCGAGGGGCTCACGAGTAGCGGCGGCGATTTGTTGGCGTTGTTTCGACACTGTGCCCTGGCAATTCTGAACACTGACAGTGTGAAGGATGATGCCGAAGAACTTCTGACCGACTACGTCGACTTTGATGTTCGCCTGATCCCGCAGCCGCGTGGTCTTAGGTTAGAGCTGTTTAATGCGCCGCCCCAGTCGTTTGTCGATGGCAAAATGATCCGTGGTATCCAAGAGCATTTGTTTTCCGCACTGCGTGATATTGTGTATACCGATTTTAAAATAACGGCGGCCCAGCCCAAGCTGCCCAGTTCTGCCCAGATTACCGACACGGTATTTCGTATCCTGCGCAATGCCCGTGTCGTGCGACCTGACCAGTCACCCCAAATAGTGGTGTGTTGGGGCGGGCACTCTATTCCTCGTCAAGAGTATGACTATGCCAAACACATAGGCTATCAACTAGGCCTGCGTGGGCTGGATATTGTGACCGGTTGTGGTATTGGCGCAATGAAAGGGCCGATGAAGGGTGCTGCGGTAGGGCATGCCAAGCAGCATATCAAGAGCGGGCGTTACATCGGGATCAGCGAACCGGGCATCATCGCTTCTGAATCACCTAACGCTATCGTCAATGAGTTGGTGATCATGCCAGATATTGAGAAACGCCTGGAAGCTTTTGTTCGGCTTGCACACTCTATTATTGTGTTTCCCGGCGGAGTAGGGACCGTTGAAGAGGTTCTTTACCTGCTTAGCATCCTAATGCACCCAGACAACAATCAAGCCATTCCACTGGTATTCGCCGGGCCAGAATCCTGCCGCGAGTACTTTGAGGAACTGGAGCGATTTCTGGTCGATTGCCTGGGCGAGGACGTGCGTCGCCACTATCGTGTTATCGTGGGCGGCGCGGAAGACGTTGGCCGCGCTATCCGTTCGGCCAATGATGACGTGCACGCAAAACGTCGCGCTACGCAGCAGGCATACTATTTCAACTGGGAACTGGTGATCTCGCCCGATCTGCAGGAGCCCTTTGTTCCTACACACGACGCGATGGCGGCATTGCAGCTTGATGCCCACTTGCCCAAGCATGAATTAGCCAGTGCGCTACGTCGTGCATTTTCTGGCCTGGTGGCTGGCAACGTGAAGGCATTCGGTATTGAACAGGTGCGCCTGCACGGTCCCTACCAGCTGTCGGGTGACAAGAAATTTCTATCCAGCATGGATCGACTGTTGCAGATGCTGGTGAGGCAGAAACGAATGAAGTTGGATCAGGAGAAATATCAGCCTTGCTATCAATTGGTGGAATGATCGCTCACTGCGGGTCGGCGACAGTATTTCCACAGGCCGATCATTGAAGCACCTATCCAGAAAACTTCAATCACCAAACTGGCAAGATTAAAGTTGAAGCACAGACTAAAAAAGAGAAAAATACCGCCCATCAGATTTATCAGATTGTAGCTAAGGCTTTTAGGATCAATCCGCTCGAGCTGCAATAAATAGTAGGCCAGTACGACCATTAATGCGCCCAACATGCCGATAGCGTCAATAATATTGTTTTGCATAGCCAACAGTCCAATGTGGGGCGGTAGAGCTTGAGCCTACCACACAACAATTAGTTCAGTCGCGATGGCTGGTATATTCAGAAGGTTATTCAATTGCGATTCACATTTCAGTCGATGAGAACTTTTTGCACGAACGAATAGAACATTACGATGTCGTTATTCTCGGCGCTGGCGCGGCTGGATTATTTTGTGCTGCGGTCGCTGGCGCGCGCGGCCGTCGCGTTTTGGTGTTGGAAAAAGCCAATAAGGTGGGTAAAAAGATCCTTATGTCCGGCGGTGGCCGCTGCAACTTCACTAATCGCATTGTGGAGCCGGAGCACTTTGTTTCTGGCAATCCACACTTTTGTAAGTCGGCTCTGAGTCGCTATACGCAATGGGACTTCATTGCCTTGGTTGAGCGCTACGGTATCGACTACGAAGAGCGCGCACACGGACAGCTGTTTTGTCAGAATTCTGCTCAGGATATTCTCACCATGCTATTGCAGGAATGCGATAAAGTAGGGGTGACGGTCTCCTCGCGGTGTGGGGTTAGGTCCATTGAGGCTGCGGGTGACTCAACCGGTGGTTTTTCTGTGGATTTTGATCAGGGTCCAGATACAGAAAAATCTATTCGCTCCGCCGTTTGCCAATCGCTGGTGGTGGCCACCGGAGCACTTTCCATACCCACGCTGGGCGGCAGCGGTATCGGTTATGACATCGCTGCGCAGTTTTCATTGCCATTGACCGAGCGTCGCGCCGGACTGGTGCCGCTGATGTTCAGTGACACCATGAAGTCAATTTGTGAGCGATTGTCTGGCGTGGCATTGGAAGTGGAGGTCCATTGTAACGGCCAGTCTTTTACTGAAAGTTTGTTATTCACCCATCGGGGTGTCAGTGGCCCGGTGATACTGCAAATTTCCAATTACTGGTACCCTGGCAACACAGTCTCGATCAACCTACTGCCCAACCTCGATATTAGCCAGTGGTTGCTGCAGTCAAAGCGCGATCAGGGCCATAGCTTGCTGCGTAGTCTGTTGGCGCAAAAACTGCCAAAAGCGCTAGTGGCTGAGCTACAAACGCTTTGGTGGTCAAATGATGCAGAACGGAAGCTGGCGGACTACAGTGACAGAAGGCTGATCGAGCTTGCGGTGCTATTGGGTAGCTGGGCATTGAAGCCCTCCGCCACGGAAGGTTACCGAACTGCAGAGGTAACTCTTGGGGGCGTGGATACCGTGGGAATGAGTTCCCGTACCATGGAGGCCAGCGCTCATGATGGCCTATTCTTTATCGGAGAGGTATTGGATGTGAGTGGCCATTTAGGGGGATACAACTTTCAATGGGCCTGGTCTTCTGGTTTTTGTGCAGGACAGTATGTTTAGCGGTCAATAATGTATTTGAGATGATGATATTGCCGCTTAAGTCGCGGCCGTAGAGATCGGCCTCGGCACGCAGCGGCGACTTGTTTTCAGTCACCGATATGCGAGAGAATCATGACATTCCAGTGGTTGGTGTTCAGCCGCAACTTTATGAAGTAAACCTTCTGCCATGCTCAGACTAAATGAAAT
>JAPKBI010000258.1 GCA_028823475.1 Halioglobus sp.
AGGTATCCTGCGGCTGTAGGCAGTACCGGCAGTGCTCCATCTCCATCTAACCAGGCTCGAGCTGAGCCATCACTGAGCAACCAGCTATTCTCAATATCTGGAATGTTATTCGTGGCGTAACGCTTCAATCGGATCGAGGCGCGCCGCACGTCGTGCCGGAACATACCCAAACACCACTCCGACTAGAGCCGAAAATGCAAAAGCGCCCATCAAAATATTTGGATCAATAATAAAATCGAAACCCATATACACCGCCCCTGCATAGGAACCTGTTAAGCCAATAAATATTCCGATGCAGCCTCCCAGCGTAGTCAGGATCACAGACTCCACTAAAAATTGCGTTAGCACTTCTTTTCCCAGCGCACCAATGGCCAGTCGTATACCTATTTCCCGAGTGCGTTCAGTTACCGACACCAACATGATGTTCATGATGCCGATGCCGCCCACCAGTAGGCTAACTCCTGCAATGGCGCTCAGGAAAAGAGTCAATATACCGGTCACATCTTCAAGCACGCCGGCAATCTCGGCGGGATCCAGCACGCGGAAATCATCAACATCCGTCTCTCGAATATTGCGACGCTCGCGCATCAGTTCTTCAATCCTCAATCTGACTTCCGTATTGCTTGCGCCCGAACTCACGGAAGCCGCAATAGCGGTTATGTTTTCATTGCCGATCAAGCGGATTTGCACAGCACGCAGCGGCGCTAGAATGATATTGTCCTGATCATTACCCGGGCCAGCTTGTCCTTTTGATTCCAGTTCTCCGATGACTTGGCAAGTGGCTATACCAATACGAATGGTGCTTCCTACGGGGTCAACCGCACCAAACAATTCCTCACGTACGGTTTTACCCAAAATACAGGTCAGACGCCCGCTCTGATATTGTTGTTCGGAAAAATCATTGCCGCGAATCACACTGGCATTACGCACCGGGAAATACTCCGCAGTAATACCGGTGACAGAAGTAGACCAATTACTATTGCCGTAAACCGTCGTAACCTGCTTCGAAACCGTAGGTGATACATCTTCTATTCCGAAAATGTTGCTTTCCAAAGCATCTGCATCCCTGCGAGTAAATTGCCTGATGGCGGATCCGCCTTCCGGACCACGCTGATCGGTGCCAGGAGCAATGAACAGCAACTTGTCACCGAGACTGGATACTTGCGAGGTGATGCTATCACTGGCACCGGCCCCCAGAGTTGCCACGGCGATAACCGCCGCCACTCCGATCACAATACCAAGCATGGTGAGCAGGGAGCGCATAACATTGCGGCGCAAGGCACGAAATGCCAGCAAAATGGCATTTAACATCATTCCGACTGCTCCCTTCGAGTGGTGTCGGTCGCTATGCGCCCATCCAGAAAATGGACTTCACGCTGCGCGATTGCGGCTATGTCAGCTTCATGGGTCACCATCACAATGGTAAGCCCCTGCTCCTGATTCAGCTGCGTTAGCAGGCGTAAGATTTCCTGACTCATGGCAGTGTCAAGATTTCCGGTTGGCTCATCGGCAAGCATCAATGCGGGATCTGTCACAATGGCACGGGCTATTGCCACTCTCTGCTGCTGTCCACCGGACAACTCTCCCGGTGTATGTTTTTCGCGCCCACTCAGTCCTACTTTTTCCAATGCCTCGTGCGCACGGCGATGACGTTCTTTAGCCGGGACCCGCCGGTATATCAGTGGCAATTCCACGTTCTCGAGTGCAGTCGTGCGATTCAGCAGGTTGAACCCCTGAAATACGAAGCCGATAAAATGACGCCGCAACAGTGCCCGTTGTTCACCTGACAAGTAGGCGACGTCGACGCCCTGGAAAAAATAATGCCCGCTAGTAGGACGATCAAGACAACCCAACATATTCAGACAGGTGGACTTGCCCGCCCCGGATGGCCCCATCAAGGCAACAAACTCTCCCTTTTGTACTGTGAAATCGATGCTGTTCAGGGCAATCACTTCTGACTCTCCGTGTCCGTAACTGCGCAGAAGCTGTTGCAAGCGGATGGTAGGTACTTTTTCAGCTGAATCCGCAGCATCTATCGCCAGCGCCTCTCTGCCCCGAGACTGGCTCAATTGCGATCCGCTCATCCGAACGGGCTCCCGCCTGGTAACGTAGACCTTGCTTCCCTGACAATATCAACGATGAGCACTGCATCTGCCGATAGTGAGTCTGACTTTATTTCGGTGAACTCTCCGTCGCTAAGACCTATCGTCACCGGCACCGGCCTTGGCTGCCCGTTTTCAAGCACCCAAACGTTGTCTCCTTCTGCAGCAAGCTGCGCGACCAGCTCGTCAGGAGGCAGAAAACGCAGAGAGCGGTTCGGTACTAATAGCACTTCCGAAGTTTCTTCGATAAGGATTTCAGCCGTTGCTGTCATACCCGGGCGCAACAGCAATTCCGGATTACTGACACTAAGCACGGTTTCGTAAGTTACGATGTTGTTTACTTTGAGGGGGTTAAAGCGAACGGAAATGATTTCCGCTGTGAATTCTGTTCTGGGATAGGCATCAACCCGAAATGTGGCCTTCTGTCCCTCCCTGACCTGACCAATATCAGCCTCATCGATGTCCAGGTTCAGCACCATGTGGGCCAGGTCTTCAGCTACGATGAACATTACCGGCGTCTGGAAGGATGCAGCCATAGTCTGGCCAGGATCCACTTCACGGGAAATGATGATGCCGTCAATTGGTGATCTGATAACTGCTTTCGCTAACGATGTCTCAGATTCATTCAGTGCAGCTTTTGCTGAAGTCACTTGAGCCTCGGCACCGGCAACCGATGCTATCGCCCTTAGAGAAGCAGCTTCATCAGCTTCTAGGGCCTGCAGTGAGAGCAGATCACGCTCGGCAAGCTCTTTCGAGCGCCGAGCCTTTGCGTCAACTTCGATCACAGTTGCCTGAGCCTGTGCCAGTGACGCCTCAGCGCTCTGCAATGAGGCACGTGCAGAAGTAAGTCTTGCTTCCAGGGTCTGGGTATCCAACTGGGCCATGATCTGCCCCACTGTCACCTTGTCATTGAAATCCACTAACACATTTTCAATGATGCCGGAAACTTCGCTGCCAATATCAACCTGCTTTGTTGGCTGCAAAGTTCCTGTGGCTGTGACCGTAACCTGTAACTCTCCCCGTGTTGGTGTCTGCGTTACGTATTCAACTAGCTGCACCGGTGGTTCCTGCTGCAGGAAATAGATACCACCACCAACCATAGCGACCAGTACTAACCACATCCAGTTGAATGGCTTGCGCTTACCGTCCATTCCTAATGCTTGCTCTACTTCTTGCTGTGGCGTGCTCATGTGTAAGTACCTTGTTTAGAGAATTTAGAAGATCGCTGGAGACAAACAATCCTAAGGATTTTTGGATTCTTCCGTCCCAGCAAGACTGCTGCAACCAAACTTAAAAGTATTCTATTTTTACTCTGACCCCTTTTATTACTTGGCCACAGTCCTCAGTGTCTTGAAATTTGGCTGTGACCAGATTCGCTGCCACAAGCACCTAGCAACAATGCACTTAATAAAGATACGATTCTCAGATTCATTTGCTTTCTACATTGTTATGGATTCAGCCAAAATACGGAGTGCTTTATTTATTCACTAGGCGCCGGCTTACCAGTTTGTAAGAATTCCCTGTTTAAATAATTCAGTGGAACGTATATCTCCAGCATTAATAAACATTTCTATCTTTAATAACAATCGATAATAGCCGGAAAGAATATATGAAGCGCCATCCTGAAATATCGCAATGCGCCCTCAGGGTGGGGTGCTGGCTGGGCGGTT
>JAPKBI010000259.1 GCA_028823475.1 Halioglobus sp.
TTTTTCCCTGAAATTTCGTTATTCTACAAATAAATATTACTGTCGGAGTATCAGTGTGTCTCCTTTCTGTGAAAATTCAATGTGTTTCAAAAAAGACATCCCAAGGAGTATTTCTTCCATTTGCAGCCCCGGAGCAATTGCGGCCTGTACATTCTCTAATTCGATTTCACCTACACTGACACGATCTAAATTCGCAGCATAGCTGGTAGATCTGCCGTTAGCGGTCTGTGTTGAAAACGCTCTGCCGCGTGGTATTCCCAGATAAGACGCTATGTCTTGTGAAATTGCCACACCGGTAGCGCCTGTATCGAGCATAAAGGTAACGGGCTTGCCGTTAATTTCTCCACTTGTTACATAATGTCCAAATTTGTTGCGCTGCAGCACCACTTCCCGTACACCTCCTTCCGAATGTCGTGTCTGCAGATTCTGATTTGGATTGTACTGCTTATCGAGGGCATCACTAAAAAACACGACGCCCAGACCAATTAAAGCCAACCACGCCAGTGCCTGCATGACGGTTCCCATGCGCTTGTGGCCCTGAGCCTCATCGTCTTTACCCATTCCTAAGTCCTCGACCAGTCCTGCGCACACTGTCCCCGGCCCGATCCCATTTTAATGCCAAACTCGTACATCACAGCGGCCGCGAAAATCACCCCTATGGCCGCCAAAAGAGGGAGTGTACGCTAAATATTATTAAACGCTGCAAATGTTCTTGCCCTCAATTATACTCATCAATTGATGGGGTGAGCAGTTCAAAATGGCTATACGCTAGCCGTCCATGGCTTGTCAGCATGAGAGAACACTTTGAAGTCTCTATAGTATGACGCAATCTAAAGAGTCTCCTAGCGTCCTATCACTGCGCCTCTTGAATCATTAGCACACACAAAGATATGTAAGTGAGATGAAAAGACGCTATCAGTTCCTAGCGGTTGCGCTGCTACTCCAAATCCCGCTATTTGCCTATCCAATTTTGCGGCTTTGTCAGTGGTTGCGCATGGACAGCATGCAGACTGCCGCTGTCTTCGTGCCACTGTTCTTTAGTCAAATCGTGGCAAGGCGCTACCTACACCACGCAAACCACGGCTTGGTGTTTTGGCTGCGGCGTAGTGCAGATTTGTGGCTGGGCATCAGTCCTCTATTATTTTGTATGCTGGTGGCCACAGAACTTCCCGTCGCGCTGGGCTGGATAGCCGAATATACCGCCGCGCAGGCGTTGATTTGTATGGCTTTTGCGGTAACGGCATACAGTATTTTGAACGCCTACTCGCCTTCGGTGGTGGAGATAAAGCTGTCCAGTAAAAAGGTCACCTCTACTTTACGGTTCGCGCAGATCACTGACGTGCATATTGGTTCTCGCACTAGCGCTTTCCTAAGTCGTGTCATGGAAAAGGTTAATCGCCTAGATATCGATTTTCTGTGTATCACTGGGGATTTTATCGATGCTACCGGTGTTAGTGAGCACGCATTGTCAGCCTTGCGCAGCTGTCGCGTACCTATCTATTTCAGCATAGGCAATCATGAGCGCTACGAGGACCTTGACGCTATTTTGCAGCGTCTTAACTGCCTAGGCGTCAGTGTTCTGCGCTCGCGTACCACCACGCATGGCGAGGTCCAATTGATTGGCATAGATGATGCGGACAACCCGTCACAGGTTCAGCGGGAATTGGCAACACTGGAGATCGACTCCAATCGGTTTGTACTCCTTCTGTATCACCGACCTCGCGGACTCAGAGCCGCAGCTAAAGCCGGGGTAGACCTGATGATTTCTGGTCACACCCATAACGGGCAGATAGTGCCGTTTAACTTTGTAGTAGGGCGAGTATTTGAGAAGACCGTTGGCCTTTTCCAGGAGGGTCTAACACGGCTGTATGTCTCTCCAGGGACAGGCACTTGGGGCCCCGTGATGCGTCTAGGCAGCAGGGGCGAGGTGACTTTATTCGAGATACGACCGCTCACACAGTCGACTCATGTTGCAACATGAGTATCGCTACCCTGTCCACCCAACCCACGCGAGAATGAGCCATATGTCAGAAACGTTAAACGATAAAAAATTGGCCGAGATCGTGAACCTTACGCTATCGCATTACGAAGATAATGCATCGTCGTTTTGGGAGGGGACAAAAGATCACGATGTAAGCCAAAACTACGATAATTTTTTGGCCCCGTTTGAAGCAACACGGAAACTGGATATTTTAGATTTTGGCTGCGGCCCTGGCAGAGACCTCGCCTACTTTAAATCTCTAGGCCACAGAGCCGTGGGGCTTGACGGGAGCTTCGCTTTTTGTGCGATGGCGCAGGAAAAGACCGGTTGCCCCGTTCTGCATCAGTCATTTCTAGCGCTTGATCTACAAGAGACAAGGTTTGATGGCATCTTCGCAAATGCCTGTTTATTCCATATTCCGAGGCAGGAATTTCCGCGTGTTCTACTGCAACTGTACAGTGCTCTGCGACCAGGCGGAATCCTATTTTCCTCTAATCCCCGCGGCAGCAGTGAAAGCTTCTCTGGTGAACGTTACGGCCACTTTATGGAATTTGGAGTCTCCAGTACCTATCTAGAAAATGCAGGCTTTAAGGTTATCGACCATTATTATCGTCCACCGGGGATGCCATGTGCCGCACAACCATGGCTTGCCATAGTGAGTCAAAAGCCTAGCTGATGAAACTATGTGCTTTATTATCTCTGTTTTACAACTGCTCTCTTTCGGACCTGCGACCCATTGACGCCCGGGGTGTCAGCATTTTATACCAGTCACGAAAAGGCCCCGTCGTATTTTGCCAAAAGGTTTGATGCTCAGATTGAGAGTCCGGACCTAGACCCCAGGGCGTATATTCATCCACCTCCGGAATATACAAAGTACCGAACATCCTGTCCCAGATACTGGTGAATACGGCCAGATTCTTATCGTGATGTTGCTTCAGGTAACTGTGATGAACGTGATGCATTACAGGACTTTGCAGCCATTTTGACAGCCATACTGGATAATGAAATTGCACATGGTAATGACGAAATGATCCATTGAAGCCGAATAGCACAGCGAAAAAACCAAGATTAAGCAGGGTGGCCTCAGTAATTCCACCATTGAACAGGAAGCCAAAGATTCCGGCTGCGAACCCGTAACTAACTGCGCCGCCAACAACCCAGATTGGGCCGTTGATAAAATGCTCGCGATACCGTGTCAACGGAGTCAATACTTCAGCAGAATGGTGAATCTTATGCAGTGCCCACAGGGCGGGCACCTTATGCATGGCATAGTGCGTAAGGAAAAAAACGAAGTCGTAGCACAGTAGCGTCACCAGGCTGTACAGCAACATCCATGCGAGATTGGAATGTAACTCCGGGGAGTTACCAAACAGCCATTTCAGCGCGCTGATTACTGACTGTTCCGTCGCGGGGCCAACGGTGGCCAGCAGCGCTATCGCCCAAAATGGATAAAAAAGTCGTTCTGTTACCCACAACCAGACATCCACTCGAGCAGACGCATGAGTATAAATATCTTTGGGCAACAGGAACTGAAGTAGACCCGCTTTTCGGACGCGACCATCAACACCCTTTGATCCGTGGCCACCGCGAAGGAACCAAAACAGGCCCGCGATAGCGAGCGTCAATAAGACGATCTCCCACTCAAGGTCCTGTGGAATATTAGTGGCCGCTGTATTCCAGACGAACTTCGCAACGGTCTGGGTCATCTGTGTAAACGGGCCAACAATATTGTCGGCGCCATTAGCGGTGTCAGTGTGTGTGCTTACTAAAGACATAGGCGCGAA
>JAPKBI010000260.1 GCA_028823475.1 Halioglobus sp.
GTACCCTAAGCAGAAGGAAGTGACAGCAATTGCAAAACGTTTGCCTGTAAATGTCTCTCGGCTGAATCAATTAGATGGACTTATTGTACCAAATGAATTTATGAAGGAGTTCCTTGTTCGGTATGGCGTCAAGTCTGATTTGATTACTGAGTCAGCATTTGGCGTTGACGTAACGTCGACCGAGGAAGGTGATTGTCGCTCAAAGCATGTAGGCCCTCTGCGAGTGGGTTTTATTGGTACGCTTGGTTTCCATAAAGGCTGTCACATCCTTCTTGAAGCTTTTAAGGCATTGCCTGCTCCGGGAGCTACTTTGAAGGTATATGGCTGCTCCGAGGAGGATCAGGATTACGCAAATTCATTGCAATTTTGTGCGGGAGAAAACGAATCGATTGAGTTTTGTGGGACCTTTCCTAATTCAGAAATAGCGAAAGTATTTGAGGGTATAGACGTACTGGTTGTTCCTTCCCTCTGGTATGAAAACACCCCCCTGGTGATTTATTCTGCGCAAGCCGCACGTTGTCCTGTTGTCGCATCAGACCTGCCGGGACTTTCTGCGGCAATTGAACACGATGAGAATGGTTTGCTTTTTAAGTCAGGTTGTTCCGCCGATCTTGAGAAGACACTTACACGCCTTGTCACTGAAGATGGACTATTGCAGCGGCTGAGCGCCAACTCCCGCACCCCTAAGTCTACAGAAGTTCATGTAGACGAGTTGCTGGCTGTGTGGAATTCGGCGCAATGAATGCGGTTGCCCGACGCGTGCCGGATAGCCGATTAAGGTTATTTTTCCACCCCAAGGCGTCTGTCTATATCCAGTAATTTTTTATGGCCGTAATGAGCCGTCAATCGTGCCTGCTGATTATTTGAAGCAGAATACTACGAGGTTCTGAAGCAGTATGAATCGATCTGTTGGAGATATTATTTTAGTTGTCGGCGCCTGCTTGTTTGGAAGTTGGACCGTCTTTTGCTACGTAATGGTACTCTCCGAATCAAGCTTTTCAGACTTAAAGACGTGGAGCTTCGTGCCCGTCGTTATCGGACTGGGTATCGCGGCACTGTGTATGGGCAAGTTTGCACTGGTTAACGAAGTTCGCACCGAAGGGATGGCCCAGCCGACATTGACCTCTGGCGCTTACTCGGGTCGTCTCTGGGCGCTACTTACATTAATCATATCCGCTTTGATGCTGCGTATTTTCGATATTCAGTATTGGTCAGTCTGGGTAGTGTTGTTATGTGCCTCAATTTTGGTTTTTCGCACCGTCTTAACCTCAACCTCAACTTTAGTCGAAAAGTGCAACGAGCCACGGGTCCCAAGATCGAATTGGCAATGGGTCGGTGTTGCTGTTCTGATCGCTTTGGGCGTGGCTGTAGTGGCAATAACTCACCGGCCCGATCAAGACGATTCGCAGTATCTCAATTTTGTTGTGACAGCTATGGACTTTCTTTTTGAGCCGCTGTTTTCACATTCTGGTTTATGGCAGGACCCTAAGGTCCCGCTAGAGTCGCCAATCTACCGATTTCACACTTACGAGTTGCTGGTGGCAGCGTTAAGTGACGCATTTGGTGTCGATCATAAGGTACTCTACTATTTAATATTGGCGCCGATCTTTGGCGGCATAGCGGTGGTGGTGCACTGGAGACTCGCTCAGTATCTGATACCTCAATATGCTATTTCAGCGCTACTTGCATGGTTTGTTCTAATGATTGCGCTCGGTGATTCGCACCGAGAATTTGGAAACTTTGCGTTCGTCCGCTTGTACCAGGGCAAAGGCTTATTGGTCACTATCGCGCTGCCATTGTGTCTTCTGCTAGGTCTTCGATTCTCAGAACTGCCCGATGGACGTCGCGCGCTGGCGCTTGGGATGGCAATTATTGCCAGTGCCGGATTGAGTAGCTCAGCATTGGCGACGGTACCATTTGTCGTCGCAGCGACACTGTGCGGAGGGTTGCTGGGTGCTTCACGCGTGGCGGTCACGCGCATCATTGCAGGGGGATTGGCCTCAGGACTTTTCCTGTGCGCAATTGGCTTATCTCTGGTGGCGAGCATAAAGAGTGGATATGAAGTTCATGGCGTGAGTTTGTTTGGTTCCGGCCCCAGCTTGTCTATCGTTTTAGGTGAAGGCATTCTCGGGGCTTTAATTTTAGTATTATTTCCCATCGCACCTCTGTTTGTAGCAGGCGTCAGACGGCGACGACTATATGCCATGACAACCTTAATTTTTGTAGGCGTCGTGTTAAATCCGTGGAGTGGAGATTTTTTGGCGAAAAATCTGGACAAAGCTTTAGAGTGGCGTCTATTTTGGTCTGTGCCATTTGCGATTTCCGCTTCGATTTCTATGGTTGGGCTAGCGGCCCTACTTGCGGGAAAAGTGCGGTGGTTAAAGCGTTATGCAGTATTGTTGATCATGTTGGCTGCAGTCTTGATGCTTTCACGACAATGGAGTGTTTCTCCTGACAATCGGGTCGTTATTGCATTTCCTCGGATCAAGGTAGAACCAGCCCCCCATGCGCTCGCGGAAGAAATTGTTCGTAGAGCGCCACTACGCTCGACGATCTATGCTCCAACTTGGATCGCGGAATGGATTCCGACGTTCCGCGTGCATCCGTATCCATTAATCGTGAGGCCGCATTATTTTGACTTCGGAAAAATTCGAGACTATTTTGGAAACTCAGAACTCGACCGGCGTAGAAGAGTAATAGCTTTTTTACAGGGTGAGGATAAAGATTTCTCTACCGTAGCTTTCTTTCAGTCGCAACTTGCAATAGACCGACCTACGTTCGTCGTCTATGACAGTCGCGTAGAGAGGGCGCCTGCGATTGAGGAAGTGCTTTTTGCTGCAGGCTATGTCGACGAAAAACGCGATATCTACCGACTATGGCATCTTCCATGATCGACAGATACAACAGTGAAAATCAACACACGTTTGCTCGTAAACCGGAAACTCAGAGTGGATTTATTAACCAAACCCGTATTAAAGTGGGCCTGATAAGTGTTTTAGATCGCTTGAGTCTCCTTTGTGTGACGCTAGGCAATGGGCGTAAGTTAACGTGTTGGTAACCAGTGGAGGCTTTCTCATGTCCGCATTCGTCCGTCGTTGTAGTTTAGTCGTCGCCTTGTCAATCCTCGCAGCGTGTGGCGAGGTTGAACTGAGTTGTGAGCCAGACGGTGATGTCACCCCGCTATGCGGCGTCCAGATGCCCGAAGATCTGGAGGTGATGCCAAATGGCGGTGGCTTGTTGATTGGTGAGTATGGCAACGGTGGGCAGTTACCTGGAGCGATTACTTGGTACCAACCTGGGCCAGGAGCCGAATTTATACAGCTGGTAAATAGTAGCAATATGACTGCTGGCAAAAATGGCGACACCTGGGGTGAAGACAGCTGCCCGTTGCCTGACCAGCTATCGCCACACGGCATTCATCTTTCGTCCCGAGGTGATTCTCTGCAGCTGCTAGTGGTGAATCACAGCAGCCAAGAGCACATATTGTTTTATGAAGTGCAGGCTTCTGCTGATTCCGAAACCGCGCCCACTCTCGCTTGGCGTGGCTGCGTAGTATTTCCATCGTCCGCCGTTCTCAATGATGTGGTCGCCCTGCCCGATGGTGGTTTTGCGGTGACTAATATGTATCAGCGTGAAAACGAAACCCTAGCCCAGATTAAGTCCATTCTGGGTCTGAATGATGGCCATGTGTGGCGCTGGGTGCCCGACTTAGGTTTAAAAGTGATGGCCAATTCCGCGGCTAAAATGCCCAATGG
>JAPKBI010000261.1 GCA_028823475.1 Halioglobus sp.
GCTCTGCCCGTTTGTGTTCTTCACTACCCTCGGAGGAGGCCATCATTTGTCGCAGCTTAATCACGTCCTGCAGCCCGTAAACCATCCATGCGTCAGAGGGTTCGCCATCCCGGCCAGCGCGACCTGTCTCCTGATAGTAGGATTCAACTGTCTTGGGCATATCCATGTGTGCGACAAAGCGCACGTCTGGCTTATCGATTCCCATGCCAAAGGCGATGGTGGCAACGATGATAATGCTGTCTTCACGCAGGAAACGCGTCTGGTGGCTAGCGCGAGTATCAGAGGGTAGACCCGCATGATAGGGCAGGGCGTTAAACCCCTGATCTTGCAACCAAAGCGCGATTTCTTCGGTTTTTTTGCGGGACATACAATAGACGATCCCGGCATGCTGTTGGTGTCCATCCTGTAAAAAACGCAGTAATTGCGATCGGGGGTTGTCTTTGAGGGCGATACGATAGTGGATATTGGGTCGATCAAAGCCGGCAATAAACTGTCTGGCCCTGCCCAGGTCCAGTCGCATAATGATTTCGGCGCGTGTGCGCGCGTCCGCCGTGGCGGTAAGGGCTATCCGTGGAATAGTGGGGAAATGTTGATGCAAAAGACTTAATTTCAGGTAGTCAGCGCGAAAATCATGTCCCCATTGGGAGACGCAATGGGCTTCGTCAATGGCAAATAACGCTATATCAGCTTGCTGCAGTAGAGCCAGGCAGCGTTCCTGCGTTAGACGCTCTGGGGCGATATACAGTAGATCAAGCTTGCCGGACAATAGATCCTCTTCTACTGCCCGTGCTGCTCTGACGTCCAGCGTAGAGTTAAGGAAGCTCGCGCGAACGCCGAGTTGCCTCATGGCGCTGACTTGATCTTGCATCAGAGCGATCAGGGGAGAGATAACGATGCCACATCCGTCTCTGGCCAAAGCGGGAATCTGATAACAGAGGGATTTCCCTCCACCTGTGGGCATTAATACAAGAGCATCACCGCCCTCGATGATGGTCTGAATGATTTCGCTCTGGGGTTCTCGAAAAGATCCGTAGCCGAAGACAGATTGTAATATTTTTTGGGCATTACTCATGGAGATGGAGTATACCGCAGTAGCGGTATCACAACGGAACATTAGCCCAAACGTGATACTAAATGGTAAAATACGGCACTTTATACGCCACAAACTAGGAGTCGTGATTAGCCATGAGCAAGACAGACATTAAAACCGATCATCAAATTAATCTTGAGTGCCTGAACCGTTTTATTGACCTTGCCAATAGCATTAAGGATGAGGGTGTCGATATTAAGATGGTGTCCCATGGGCTGATGACCGCGTCGGGTTACTACGTCACCTATGCGCTTGGCGGAAACGACGGAGTCCTGTCAGACCTTGGCATGGACGAGGTTACCGCGGCCTACAGGCGTGAGTTGGAACGGATACAGAAGCTCAAGAAAGAGCAGGTTGGGTCGAAGGTTTCGTAGTTTTGCTCAAAAACGCCTATTGTGAGCGCTATACTAGGCCGGCTTATATTCTTAGCTAGGAGCGTCCACCGGCGATGTGGTGATATTTAGGCTGCTACCCGCCGATCAGTCTGTGTGCGACGATCGTTGGCCACTAAAATACCGTTGGCGGCGAGAGGAAAGGTCACCGGCCTGCCTTTTCGGCGATCATTGGAGCTGCGCGGTACTAGGCGCAACTCGGGCTTAGCGGAGTCCATCACATGACGCTTCTCATCTTGCGAAGCGTAGTTTCGGGACGTTACAGCGAAAATATAGGCGGCTGCGACAATAGCAGCGGAACCCACTATGCCGAGAACAATTAGTATTAAATCCATCACCTATGATGCCCTATAAATCCCTTTGGCGGAAGACTAAGTCATTAATACAAATGAATAGTGCAATATTCGAGCCAATTCCTATAAAACTATACTTTACAATAACTTAATGTCCTGGTGACATTTAAAAGACCGAAAATAATAAGAAAGTGTAAAACTTCCTGACACTTATGGGTCAGCGCAGGCTCTAACCTGAGCTGATGAATCCAGCGATGCTCAGGGCAATGGCGATGTTTGATTAGAAAAACGGGTTATGGCTACCCAGGGCCAAGGGATAATTCTCCAACATGACAATGGTAGTGTGCCGAGAATCTAGAGCAAAATCTCTGACGGATGAGGGTGGCTCAGGAAATCTTTTGGACTGGCGCTGAATCCGTATGCCCCGGACTGGAATACCACTATTAGGTCTCCCGGACCCGCCCGTGGCAGAACAACCTTATTGCCCAGCACATCCAGTGGGGTGCACAGCGGCCCCACGACGTTGACCAACTCCATATCATCCGCAGATATTCGATTGCCCAGGCACAGGGGATAGTTTTTCCGAATGATCTGGCCGAAATTTCCCGAGGCCGCGAGATGGTGGTGCAGGCCGCCATTGGTGATAAGGAAGGTCTGCCCACGAGAGATCTTTCTATCAACCACTTCGCAGACGTAAATGCCCGCTTCGGCTGTGAGATAACGGCCCAGTTCCATTACAATTTCTGCCCCTGGAAGCTTTTCCCGGGCGGTCTCGATCAGAGCCGATAGGTTGGCGCCGATGGAGGCTAAATCCAGATGTTGCTCTCCAGGGAAGTAGGGCACGCCCAGGCCACCACCTATATTGAGCCAACGTACAGGTGACGGGGCGAATTGGGCGAGACGGAAGGCGAGTTCGAAGGTCTTGGTTTGGGCCTCGATAATGGCCTGCTCACGCAAATTCTGTGAGCCGCTAAAAATGTGGAATCCCATGAATTCCAAGGGCAGTGTTCCGAGGGTCTCCAGCATCGCTGGCACGCACTCGGCATCTACTCCAAAGGGTTTGGGACCGCTGCCCATTTTCATGCCAGCCGACTTGAGCTCAAAATCAGGATTGATCCGAATAGCGACACGGGGGCGGAAGGACTTCCCCTCAGCCAGTGCCGCGATACGCAGCATTTCAGCATCGGACTCCATGTTGATGATCACCCCGCTGTCCACCGCAGCTTGAAGATCGGCATTTGATTTTCCCGGGCCGGCAAAACTGATGTTGGCTGGTTTAGCGCCAGCCTCTAGGGCTACCTTGAGTTCGCCTGCAGAAGCCACATCCAATCCCTCAGTAATTCCTGCCAGATACCGTACGACCTCAGGCATGGGGTTGGCTTTCATTGCATAGTGCAAGTGGATTTCAGCCGGCAATGCAGCGCGTAACTGCTCTACCTGCGCGCGCATCACCGTGTGGTCATAGGCATAAAAGGGAGTATTACCCACCTGTTTAGCAATATCGACAAGTGGTTGTCCTCCGATTCGCAGGCAATTATCTGCGACTTCGAACTGGTTCATTGGTGCATGCTTCGGTGTTTCAGCCATACCTTTTGTACTGCTCATGGTGAATTATCCTGAAACATAGTTTGATACTGTTCAGACAACATGCGTCGGTCAATTTTACCGTTGGCGTTATGGGGCAGAATGTCTTGCACGGTGACTATAGTGGGCACCATAAAATTCGGCAGTTCTGCGCGACAGCGATTTAACACTGCATTTTTTAGGGCGTCATCTACCGTCGCGCCTAGAGCAGGGGTAACGACCAGCAGTATGGCCTGACCAAGTGCAGCATGAGGTAATCCCATAGCCACTGCTTCGGTGACCAGACCGGTGCCGTGGATAATGTCTTCTATCTCAGTGGGACTCACCCGATACCCAGAGGTCTTGATCATTTCATCGTTGCGGCTGATAAAGTAAAGGTAGCCTTCCTCATCTT
>JAPKBI010000262.1 GCA_028823475.1 Halioglobus sp.
TTCCATCAGCTGGGGCGCTGGAAGAAGCTGAAACTGAAAAATCCCGACTTAATCATCGGAGTGGGCGGCTGTGTCGCCAGCCAAGAGGGGGCAGAAATTGGCCGTCGCGCACCCTACGTTGACCTGGTTTTCGGCCCCCAGACTCTGCATCGGCTACCCGAAATGCTAGAGCAGCGCGGCTCCGGCGACACACTGATTGTGGATATCAGTTTTCCAGAGATCGAGAAATTCGACAATCTTCCACAGCCCAAAGTCGAGGGCCCCAGTGCCTTCGTGTCAGTCATGGAGGGTTGCAGCAAATACTGCACCTTTTGCGTCGTGCCTTATACCCGTGGTGAAGAGGTCTCCAGACCACTGGATGATGTAATCGCAGAAGTCGCCCACTTGGCAGCTGGCGGGGTCCACGAAGTTAACCTGCTGGGACAAAATGTAAACGCCTATCGCGGGCCCAACCACGAGGGCGAGATTGTCGACTTTGCGGAACTACTGCATTTTGTCTCGCGCATCACCGGTATAGAGCGCATCCGCTACACAACTTCTCACCCCGTGGAGTTTTCCGACGCACTGATCGACGCCTACGCTCAAATACCACAGCTGGTAGATCATCTGCACCTGCCAGTGCAAAGCGGCTCTGACCGCATCCTGGCGGCCATGAAGCGTGGTCACACTGTTGTGGAATATAAATCGAAAATACGTCGCCTGCGCGCCATTCGCCCCAACATCAGCATCTCTTCGGACTTTATTATTGGGTTTCCCGGCGAAACCGAGGACGACTTTGCTGACACCATGAAATTGATTGAGACGATAGGATTTGACAGCTCATTCAGCTTTATCTACAGCGCTCGCCCGGGCACACCCGCAGCGGAACTCCGGGACAACACCGACGAGGACACCAAGAAGCGGCGGCTGAAAATATTGCAGGCTCGAATTCTCCAGCAGGCTGCCGAAATTAGTCGCCGCATGGTCGGTACGACGCAACGTATTCTGGTGACAGGCCTGTCCAAAAAGGACCCAGGGCAGCTGCAGGGCCGCACTGAAAACAATCGGGCGGTGAATTTTTCAGCAACAGACTTATCACTGATTGGACATTTTGTGAATGTTGAAATCGTCGATGCCCTGCCAAATTCTCTGCGCGGAGTGATATTCGATGGTTGACGCCCGCGAATTCCGGTATATCCTTACGACTAATTGCATTGCCCTTGGTGGCGACAGGATACTTTGAACAGCAAACCTCCCCCGCAACCGTCACCTCGACAGTTGACTCAACAAAGCCTGACTCTGGAACCCGATGATGCACGTCAATTGGCGACGTTGTGTGGCCATCTGGATAGTCATTTACGCCAAATAGAACAGCGCCTTGGGGTCAGCATCAACGCACGGGGTAACCTGTTACGGATTAGTGGTCCCGTCGTCAATGTGGCCGCAACTGAGCAGCTGTTGATTCGCGTCTATACTGAGGTCTGTCAGGGCGTGGCACTGAGTCCAGAGTCACTGCACCTGCACTTGCATGAGGCAGAATTGGGAAACCTGATCCAATCATCGAGCCCGGATCCCTCCATTGAGCCCAATCAGATCATTCGCACCAAACGAATCTCCGTCAAGCCGCGGGGCGAAAACCAGCAAGCCTATGTAAGAACCATCAAGGAATTTGATATCACCTTTGGTATAGGTCCCGCTGGCACTGGCAAGACCTACCTCGCGGTTGCATGTGGCGTCGAGGCCTTACTTGAGGAACGGGTGCGCCGTATTATGCTGGTGCGCCCAGCCGTAGAGGCGGGCGAAAAGCTAGGTTTTCTGCCCGGTGATCTGAGCCAAAAAATTGATCCGTATTTGCGTCCACTCTACGATGCCCTCTATGAAATGCTGGGCTTCGAAACGGTCAGCAAATACATCGAGCGCAATATTATCGAAGTGGCCCCCCTGGCCTTTATGCGTGGGCGAACGCTGAACAATGCCTTCATCATTCTCGATGAGGCTCAAAACACCACCCGGGAACAAATGAAGATGTTCCTCACCCGCATCGGCTTTGGGTCCACCGCCGTCATCACCGGCGATGCCACACAAATCGACCTGCCCCGAGGCTCTCCATCGGGACTGACACATGCAAGCAATATACTGGACGGCGTTGAAGGCCTCGGGTTTACCTATTTTGGCAACAAAGATGTGGTTCGTCATCCACTGGTACAGCGCATTGTTGAGGCCTATGATATCGCTGAGAATAACGCCACGCCCTTGGACAAAAGCCAATGAAGCTGCTCGTAGATATTCAAACGGCGAGCGCTGAGCCGCTGCCAACAGAGGAAGACATACGCAAGTGGATAGGCGCAGCATTAACCGGTCGAACAACACAGAAGCAGCTCGAAGTCAGTGTTCGACTGGTCGACAAGGATGAAATGGCGCAGCTAAACGAAACCTTTCGGGGCAAAAAAGGGACGACCAACGTGCTTAGCTTTCCAGCGAACCTCCCCACAGAACTGGACATACCTCTGCTGGGCGACATCGTCATCTGTGCGCCAGTAGTCGGGGTTGAGGCGGCGCAGCAAGGCAAGAGCCAGAGCGCACATTGGGCGCATATAACCGTTCATGGGGCTCTCCATCTATTGGGCTATGACCATATCGAAGAGGAAGACGCTAAAGTAATGGAAGCTCTGGAAAGCACCATTCTCATGGACCTGAATTACGCGTGTCCATACAACCTAACTCGGCCCTGCGAGTATTTACTGTGACGAACGACGACCGCTCTGGGAGTTTGGCCAGCGATAAATCCTGGATAGACAAAATAGCGCTACTGTTCAACTCTGAACCACGCACCCGTCGGGATCTTGAAGATGTGCTTACCGTGGCCGCTGACAACGAAGTCATAGACCAGGACGCTCGCAGCATAATGGAAGGGGCGATGCAGGTTAGTGATATGCAAACTAGGGACATCATGATCCCTCGCTCGCAAATGGTCTCTATTAAGGCGGAAGCGACTCTGGAGGACATTTTGCCCCAGATCATTGCGTCGGCCCACTCTCGCTACCCGGTGATTGGAGACAGCCCTGACGAGATTCTGGGCATTCTACTGGCCAAGGACCTTCTGCCACAAATTCTCGCTCCGGATAATCGCACGTTCAAGGTTACAGACATGCTGCGCACCACGATGGTGGTCCCGGAGAGTAAGCGTCTTAACATACTGCTACGCGAATTTCGTGAGAAGCATAATCATATGGCTATTGTTATCGATGAGTACGGCGGCGTAGCCGGACTGGTGACTATCGAAGATGTGCTGGAGGAAATCGTTGGCGAGATTGAGGATGAGACCGACACAGAGGCCGATCGATTTATCCACGTTATAGCTGACCAGTTATTTATGGTGAATGCGCTCACACCCATTGAAGAGTTCAATACTTTTTTTGAATCCGAGTGCAGCGATGAAGAATTCGATACTATCGGCGGCCTGGTCATACATGCGTTTGGACATATGCCTGCGCGTCATGAGGTTACCGTTATTGATGGTTTCAAATTTGAGGTGGTCAAAGCCGACCAGCGAAAAATTTACAGCCTCCACGTTAGCCCGTCACAAGACTAGCCAACAAGCAGCGATAATAACTCATGCGCTCAGAAACCGGCATCGGCCTTAACCCTCTATTCGTCCTAGTGTCTGCCCCACTGGCCGGAGCCATGGTCACGCTGTCACTGTCGCCCTTCAATATCTGGCCGGCGGGAATTTTAAGTTGTGCCATTTATGCCTA
>JAPKBI010000263.1 GCA_028823475.1 Halioglobus sp.
TTCGCGAGAACAGGTGGCGGCTTCGGCAGGCGGAATTTTTGACGTATTCCCTAATGGACTCACATTTACTATTTTAAGTATGGTCGGCGAAGGAGACAAGGTCGCTGTCGAAGCGACCAGTGAGGGAGAACATGTTTCCGGGCAGACCTACAGCAATGAATACCATTTCCTGTTCGAGTTCCAATCAGGTAAATTAATCAGACTAAAAGAGTACATGGATACCGAGCGTGTAACGGATGTCCTGTGCGGAGGGCAGCGCCCGCTAAACGCGATATTAAAAGTGTAACCGCAGCTATTAACCCGCTAGTCACTAGGAGACAGCCTATGCAACGTCGCGAATTATTGAAGGGAGTCGCCCTGAGCGGCCTGATCGGAGGAATCCTCGCGCCAACAGTGGCTGCCGTAGCTCAGGGGAAGCCAGACAGCGCTGCTACGAAAGCGTTGGCAGAACTGCAACAGGCGCTGGACAACCTGGAAATCGCATTCACAAGCCCCGAATGGAAGTTGCGTACGCCGCAAGATTTCGCAGAGGCGCACCGTGTCATGCTCCACGTACTCATGCACGCGCTGCAGACTTGGCTCGAAGCTGATCCTGCCAGGCCGTTCTTTACGTCTTTCATTAATCAACACAAAAAGATGCTGGGAGACAATCCGGATGCAAGATATTACTCAGCGGTTATTGACGACCAGCACAGCTACCGCATTACAGGCAATCTCGCCGGCGCTACCTACACCAGCTTCACCATAGAGTTAGCGGCCGATACCGGCAGTGACGGCATTGGGTCCACCCTCAATGACACCCAGTTCAAGGCGGACGAAAATGGCGATTACGAAATTATTCTTAGCGCAGAAAAAGTCGAGGGTAACTGGATGCCGATGGCTGAAGGGGCAGCCAGCATTACGACACGGCACTATTATGAGCGCGAACACTGCATCAACAACGATCGTTTGCACCACATTCCGGTCGATATTCGCAATCTTGAACCAGTAGAACCTCGACAGTCACCTAATGATGCCGAGATCGCCGCAGGCATCGGGCGCGTCACCACGTTTGTGAGCGGCAACGTGATTACAATGAACAATGAAAACAGTCCATCGTGGGTATCAAGAGTGCCCAATCAGTTTATGCCACCAAAAAAAGACGACTCCCACGACTCCATCACCTATGCTGCGCGTGACAACGTCTACAGCATGGCGCCGTTTGTACTCGGCCCGGATCAGGCACTGCTCATCCGAGGCCGCTTTCCAAAGTGCCGATTTGCCAATGTGGTGTTATTCAATCGATTCCTGCAGACCCTGAACTACGAGGAACGCAGTATCTCACTGAATAGAACGCAAACTGTGCTCAACGAGGACGGCAGCTTCGAAATGGTTGTGGCACACCGGGACCCGGGACGCCCTAACTGGTTGGACACCGAAGGACGACCCTACGGCATCATGTTCTGGCGTTTTCAATTACCTGAAGGGGATATTCCAGCGTTGGAAACCGAGGTCATTACCTTGTCATAGGGCTCTGGCAAAAACGGACAGGCCTCTGCATAGATTAGCCAGCTCAAGGCATTAAGAATCAACTGCCGAAAAACGGGCTGCTCAAAGGATTCTGCTTTGTGCCCCATGGCGGCATAAACACTGCGCCCATCGCCCACGCAGTTAGCCCACACGACCGGATGATCACCCATTCGCAGGTCTCGCTCATAATCCATAAACTTTTGTACTGGGTTATAAGAGGCCTCGTCAAGAGAAGCTAAAATGCTAAAGCCCTCGACGCGCGGGCTTTGTTCCCACGAGTACCACTCCTCTTCGTGCTGCCAGGTATCAGGCACGTCTAGCAGAACCGGGTGTGCCTGATTCTCCATAACAACAGTGGCGCTCTGGAATTGAGGGCCCATGATATGGGCAGTGAAGGTCGCTCCGATCAGATTGTCTGTGTACCACTGCCACTCGGAATGTGAATCATCACCCGCTGAGTGAATCCCCAGCCATCCGCCACCCGCTTGGAGCCATGACTGAAAATCACCCTCCTGTTCGTCACTGAGCACATCTCCAGAAGCATTCAGAAAAACCACCACATCAAAACGGGCCAGATCGTTCTCATTGAACACGGCACCGTTTTCCGTATGGAACATCCCCCACTGCTGAGTTCCCGTTATGGTCTGCAGGGCCTTTACGCCCCCGGCAATACCCTCTGTGTGGCGAAAGCTGTTGGTCTTGCTGAACACCAGAACAGCAGGAGACACCATGTCTGACGAAATAATGGGCGCCACAGTATCGTGATGATGTGATGGAAAAACCAGATGCCAGGCGCCTACCTGCCAGACCACTACCAAAGACAAGCCAACAAGCACCAACCCGAGCAGCAACACCACTCTCAAAAATCTAGACAGCAAACTTCTACGTTTGGTCATTTTTCTACGCCTCTGCATGATTCGTCTGATCAAACTATGTCAATAAAACCAGCTTATCGTGCGTTGATTGGTCTACTTATCATTATTTTGTACCGTCAAACCAGTCGTCGAAGCCCAGTACTGTCGACGGCCCTAAATGCATCTGCTCCAGCACACCATGACCCACCTTATCACCACACGTTGCCTTCACGATCTGCTGGATATGGAGATTCTCCAGCGCCAGCGGATCTAGATCACTGTCCTTCCAACTTTCGCCCGCTATGGCCAGCTCGCCCTGCCACTTACCGTGGCCCCACTGAGAATGCTGATAACCCAAGCCTTTCATGCGATGCACCAGCACAGGCTCCAGATGCACTTCCATACTTTCACCGGATCTGTCGTGCATGGTAATGACTGCTGAACGGACGCGCCGAGTGCCTGGAATCATATTGAGCTGATGCTCTACCTTACCCTGCCACACGCGAGATTGAGGGTCGATGGTATCTGGGATCTCTTCCATACTGGGATAGTGTGGCAAAAATGCTTGATCCGTGTGCCACTGGTAGCCGTTGCCGTCTTCAAACCAACCCGCAAGGCTGCACTCGTTCTCCCAGTGAATCGGCATCCAGCAAAAATGCACGGCCTGATACTCAGCTAAGGGTGCGCCGCCGGTATAGGCATCTCCCACGGGGCGAATGCCCCAAGAGCGGTCCTTCAAACCCAAAGTCGTGCGCCCATCAACCTTCAACTCTTTACCGTCGTAGCGAATCCATCCTGACCAGAAGCCAAACTGATCGAGACGCGTAGCGTCCATCACGATATGTCGCTCGTTGCGCAGCGTCTGGCGCCCCTCCTCTATACAAGCGGTGCGGGGGGTAAACAGCAGGTCGCACTCTATACCCGTTTCATTGGCCTCTATCAGGAGTCGGTGACGCCCCATCGGCTCCAGTATCTGTAACGCAAAGGGACCTACCGTGGTGTCAGTAGGTTCCTGGGGGGCTCTGCGCGAGCCGTGAAAGGCGTACTGGTGTCCGTCTATGGCCAGACTCAGACTACAATCGAGGATGCCGAGGTTAGCGTAGCGACACATCCCCACACCGAAATAAAAGCTGCCGTCCTGAGCGTGGCCATTATACCAGTAGCGGTCATAGAAAAAACGATCGCTTGAGGCAGTATGAAAAATAGGCTCGGCGGTCTGGTGAATCGGGTAATCATCAAATTTGGATAGCATAATAATAGACGTCCATAGCATTATTTGGCCCAGCATGGACCACATCGACGCTATCAACAAGTTGAGATGAAAATACCAGTAAGCATGTATAATAAATCAAACCCA
>JAPKBI010000264.1 GCA_028823475.1 Halioglobus sp.
GCCTCCACCAGTGCCGCAAATGATTGTGGCGTGTACTTGTACGAACTTTCCGTGTGCAAGGTTTCGCCGAGCGCAAACTCCACGGTGCCGCCGTTACAGCGCACCGACTGCTCCCGCTCGCTGACCAAATGCATTTCGATGCGCCGGACCTCGGTATTGTAAAACGCGTGGTGGCTAAAGCTGTCTTCTTCAAATTCCGCATCCATCACCTCGTTTAGTCGGCGCAGCACATTGAGATTGAATTTTGCCGTAATGCCCTGACTGTCGTTATACGCTGCGTTGAGACGATCAGTGGATTTGTGAGTATCGACGCCAACGAGGGCACCACCGTTCTCACCCATCATATCGCGCACTCGGATCAGGAACTCTGCCGCCAGCTTCGGCTCCAAGTTGCCTATCGTTGAGCCAGGATAAAACACCACGCGTTTTCCTGCCGGTAAAGCGTCGAGAAAAGACCAGCCTTGGTTGAAATCAGCACATACCGCGTAGATATCGAGCCATGGGTACTCGCCACCGAGCTCAAGGGCTGCCGACTGTAGAAAATCTGCAGAGATATCCATTGGTACATAGGCTGCGGGCTGCAGGGTGTCGAGTAATATCCGCACCTTTTCGCTGGAGCCGCTACCAGGCTCGATAAACAGGCAGCCATGACCGCAGCGCGCACTGATTTGTTCACGGTTCTCTGTGAGAATAGCGACCTCGGTGCGCGTTGGATAATACTCCGGCAGACGGGTGATTTGGTCGAATAATTGCGAGCCATACTCGTCGTAGAACCACTTCGGGTTTACCGTTTTTTGAGTAGTTTGCAAACCGGCGAGGATCTCCTCACGGCTGTGACTCAGGTCGGGATGCTCATTCCTGAACACCACCTTGTCGCTCTTGCGCGACGCTTGTTCTCTCATTGGTCTGCCTTTATGTCTAAGTCCGGGCCAGTCGAATACCGCTGAACTGCCAACGGTCTTGCGGGTAAAAAAAGTTTCGGTAGCTGGGTCGAGCTTGACTGCTTTTCGTTACACAGGAGCCGCCGCGCAATACCCACTGGTTGCTCATAAATTTTCCGTTGTACTCACCGATAGCTCCCGGGGAGGGCTTGTAGCCCGGATAGGGGGTATAGGCGCTGCGAGTCCATTGCCAGCACTCACCATAGAGTTGGCTTACGCCTTTATCATCGGCAGCCACTCGTGGATGATAGTGCCCATCGTCCATGCCGCCAAGGGAATCAGGCTGGTCAACAGCGACCTTCTCCCACTCCTGTTCCGTGGGCAACCGTGCGCCCGCCCATTGGGCATAAGCCTCAGCTTCATAGCCGCTGACATGACACAGCGGGCGAGCGGCATCACGCGGTTGTAATCCGTACAGCGTGAACTCCCTCTGCTCGCCGTCTCTGTTCAACCAGTGCAGTGGTGCGGTCCAGCCTTCCGCCACTGCGATGGCCCAGCCGTCAGCCAGCCACAATTCTGGGCGCTGATATCCGCCATCATCAACAAAGGCCTGAAACTCACCGTTGCTTACCAGCCGACTGGCAAACTCGAAGGGTTCGACAAAATAGCGATGCCGTGGCAGTTCATTATCAAAGCAAAAACCTTGTCCCGAATGGCCAATGGTAATGAGGCCCCCTTCATCACGCAGCCACCGCAATGGCGGCGCAGTGACACTCGTGGATAGCGCTTGTGACAGATACTCGGGGTACAGTGGGTTTGCACTCAGAGAATACTTGAAGTCGGTGAAAAACAACTCCTGATGTTGGCGCTCGTGTTCAATGCCCAACAGCATGCGCTGATGAATCGTTTTGCGCGCTGTATCACTCGCAGCAGCGGCCAGCGCTAGCACTGCGGCATCAACGAATTCACGGTAGGCCAGCACGTCCTCCAGTGGGGGACGAGACAACAAACCACGCTGATCGCGGGGGTGCTGCGCGCCAATGCCATTATAATAAGAATTAAACAACACCTCATACAGCGGCTGCGGCGACTCATAGCCGCTGGCGAAGGGCTTAAGAATGAAGGTTTCAAAAAACCAGCTGGTATGCGCCAGATGCCACTTGGGCGGACTGGCAAATGCGGCCGCCTGCAAGCTGTAATCTTCTGGCAACAGCGGTGCGCAGATAGTCACAGACTGCTGCCGGGTTTCCACAAACGCTGCGACTATTGCTTCATCGTCCATTGCCGACACTCTTTATCTCCAGCACTGCAGCGTTTCGAAACCAGTACACTCAAACACCCTCTGCCTCTACTCGACCGCCTACCCAAGTGATGCCGCCTTCTATGCGACTGAACAAATGACCACCCTCGACAGAACATTGCCATGCGCGCAGTTCATTATAACCGCCCTGCGCTTGCCAGAAATCCGCCAGCACCCGCATGGCAGAGCCGGTGGCAATATCTTCGGCGATGCCATGTTGCGGGGCAAAATACCGTTGTCTTATATCCAGCGCTGGGCTTTGTGTATCAGCACAGGTGGCGATGATCGCTCGGCCGGTATGCTCTGCCAGTTCAGCGCCGGGCACGGTAAGATCTCTCAGGTCCACACTATCTGGCCAGCACAGTATCAGGTAGCCCGCTTCACCCCCAGCCACAGCAGCCGATTGGGGTGCGCTGCCAAAGACGTTCTTAACCCATTCTGGCACCGCGCTGGCCTCGCATGCTACTGGGTCAAAGCCGACCCAGCTGATATCACGTTGCTGGGAGAATTGCGCAGTAGTGTCATTCATAACGATGCGCGAGACGACATGCCCGAGCTTTGTCCATGTCGTTCCGCAACCCAACAAGCCGTGACCACACAGCCGAATTGCTTGCCCCCCGGGCGTCCAACAGCGCACCTGTGGCACACCGTCTTCTGAAAGCCACGTGCAGCACTGGGTTACGTCGCTGGGCTGCGGCCTTGTCTCCGGTTCTGCCTTCATGATTACCACGCGACAAGGGTTACCCTGAGCCGCTGGTATAGACATTGATAGCCCAGCGTCTGCAAACACGCGAACCGAGTGAATGTGGGGTACTTGCGTAATCGCTCTTCCTTGTCCTCAAAAACCTAAACTCAGCGGACACCAGTGGACATTGACGTTGAGTATGATAATGCCGTAAGACACATGCTGCAATCGTTTGAGTGGCCAACGAATAGCGCGCTTTCACCTCATAGGAGTATAAGCAAACGCCTCACTGCTGCCGCGTTCGCTATTGATCCTGCAGCCAAGCTTCCGCCTGCACAGAGCCTAGGTCTACTAGGTCACCCATCGGCAGCGTCATATCGACCA
Source organism: Halioglobus sp. (assembly GCA_028823475.1). GTDB lineage: Bacteria > Pseudomonadota > Gammaproteobacteria > Pseudomonadales > Halieaceae > Marimicrobium. The sequence continues at coordinate 3,251 of JAPKBI010000264.1, forward strand.
GATGCAGGCCCCACCCCGGGAAAATGACGAATTCGCCATTAAAGTCGTCTGCTCGGGGATCGAGCGGATCAGCCTGCGCTGTGGCCTCGAGATAGCTGATGCCATTCTCATCCAGCGCGCACTGCCCGCTGATGAAATCCGGCATGGCATAAAATGGCGTGGTTAGCGGTGGCGCCGATGTTGAGTCTGCATAGGGCCCGTCAGCACGCTTAACGATGAGTGCGTCGATGACACCGGGTACAGGGGCGACCGGAAAATAGCTATTAAGACTGGCGTCACCACCGGCCAGCGCCGCTGGGTTGGTGCACACAGCGGTTAATCCATTACTGGGAGTGCCAAATACGGCAAGGCCCGCTGCGAGTTCAGGGTCAGATTGACGATAGATAGAGTAGTTTACAACGCAACCTGTTTGGTCGGAGGTGCGGCAGACAGACACTTGCTGGAAATCACCACCGACATCCGCTCCCTC
>JAPKBI010000028.1 GCA_028823475.1 Halioglobus sp.
TCCTCACTGGGGCCATGGTGCAGGCTGCCACTGAAGTCATAGATCAAGTGGTAGCGATCGTCGATGACGACATTATCATGGCCAGTGAGTTGCGTGAGAGAGTCGCCGCTGTGACCAATAATCTCAAGTCCAGAGGTATCGAACCACCACCGGAGAATGAACTGATTCAGGAAGCTCTGGATCGCCTGATTCTCGAAAACATCCAGTTACAAAAAGGCAGTCGTGCCGGAGTACGTATCCCCGACGAGCAGCTTAATCAGGCTGTAAGCCGTATTGCGGCCCAAAATAATATGACTCTTGAACAGTTCCAGCAGGCCCTCGAACAGCGCAACCAGTCCTACAACGCCATGAGGGAGCAGATTCGACGAGAAATGATCATTCAACGTGTGCAGGGAGGAAACGTCAATCAACGCATCCAGATCACAGATCAGGAAGTGGGCAACTTCATGGGGACAAAGGAAGGTCAATCCCTAACGCAGCCACAGTATCACGTGCTCCATGCACTGCTCGCACTCAAGCCCGATCCCAGTGAGAGTCAAATTACCACAGCCCGCAGACAGGTGGACCAAGCGATGCAGCGCATTCGCGGTGGTGAGCCCTTTAAGCAGGCCATTAGCGCCAGCAATCTGCCTTACCCCCTCACTGGCGGGGATCTCGGATGGCGCAAACTGGATGATTTGCCATCCATTTTCAGTACTATCGTTCCGCAATTGACGCCCGGTGAAACAGCCGACCCGATTCTCTCAGACAGTGGATTCCATTTAGTATATTTAGAGGCGGTGCGCGGTGGAGAGCAGGTCGTCACCCAGACCAAGGCCCGACATATCCTGATAAAGCCTTCAGAGATACTGACAGATGAACAAGCGGGTGAGTTAGTAGCCGAACTCAGGGCACGCGCCCTCGCAGGAGAAGACTTCTCAGAGCTGGCCAGAGAGTACTCCGATGATATTGGCTCCGCCCAAGAAGGCGGCGAATTGGGCTGGACTAACCCCGGTCAAATGGTCCCAGAATTCGAGGCCGCCATGGCCGGTACGGCCCCAGGGCAGACATCCAAACCGGTACAGACTCAATTCGGCTGGCATATCGTGGCGGTAGAAGCACGCAGGCAGCAAGACATTACCGATCAGGCCTCTCGCGCCAAAGCCATGGACTACGTGCACCAACGTAAATATGGAGAAGAGCTCGACGCGTGGCTGCAACAAATTCGCGATGAAGCTTTTGTCGACATAAAGTAGATATCCAACATGTCACTTCCCAGGATTGCCATTACAACGGGTGAGCCCGCAGGCATTGGGCCCGATATCGTGTTAATGGCTGCACAGTGTGCTTGGCCAGCGGAATTGGTTGTCATTGCCGACCCAAACATGCTCCAGCAACGGGCACAGGCACTGCAGCTGCCCATTGATCTACAGACTTATACGCCAGAGTTGCCGCCTCAGGCACAGCAGCCAGGCACGCTGAAAATTCAACCCATTGCGCTAGCCGTCCCCGCTATTGCAGGGACACTTAATACAGCGAATGCCGCTTATGTTTTAGAGACACTCCGGCACGCGGTACAAGGTTGCGTCAGCGGCCACTATCAGGCGATGGTGACTGGGCCCGTGCAGAAATCTGTCATCAACGACGCCGGCATCCCCTTCACAGGACATACGGAGTTTCTGGCACAGGAGACGGGCACCGATAAGGTCGTCATGATGCTGGCTACAAAGGAGCTGCGCGTCGCACTAGCCACTACTCACCTGGCACTAAAAGACGTACCTGGAGCCATCACGTCCGAACTTCTGCACCAGACTTTGAACATTTTATATCACGATCTACGCGATAAATTTGGCATAGACGCACCGCGCATCGCGGTACTGGGCTTGAACCCTCATGCTGGGGAGGGCGGCCACATGGGGCGGGAGGAAGTCGAAATACTCGCTCCGGTACTAGAGAACTTGCGGGCGGGCGGCATGGATCTGCTTGGACCCCTGCCCGCCGATACGGCCTTCAACCCAAAAGTACTGAGCGATTGCGATGCCGTTTTTGCCATGTACCACGATCAAGGTCTACCAGTACTAAAATACTCAGGTTTTGGCCGTGCGATTAATATCACTCTGGGCCTGCCTATTATTCGAACATCGGTAGATCACGGTACGGCATTGGATCAGGCGGAAACGGGCGGGGCGGACTGGCACAGTCTAGAGCAGGCCATCACCATCGCCTGCCAACTGTGTGAGAACAACCGGCAAGCGGGAAACCATTAAGCCTGGTGCTCTATGGCAGCCTTGCTCGCCAGTGCAACACTTTGCGTGTAGGCGCTCGTGACCTCCTTTGCGTCACCCTCGGCCACAACCTTGCCATGTTCCAGCCATATTACGCGATCACACATTTTCTCGACCTGATCAGCCATATGGGACACAAAAACGACCGTCTGGTCGCCGGTAATACGGCCCTGCATAGCGGCCAGCGCCTTCCCTCGAAAATGGGCATCGCCTACGCTTAGAATCTCATCAATCAACAACACATCCACATGGGTCATCAACGCTGTGGTAAAGGCGAGACGTGAGCGCATACCCGCCGAATAATTTTTCACCGGCTCATTAAAGGAATCACCCAACTCAGAAAAATCTTTAATGTCATCCAGGAACGATATGGCCTGTTTTTGTGTGGAGCCCTGCAACATGGCGGAAAGAAGCGCATTGTCGCGACCGGAGAGATCGGGCTTGAAACCAAGACCCAGTGTCAGCAATGATGCAGACTTTCCAGGCTCCATCTTCACTCGGCCCTTGGTAGGCGCCAAAATGCCTGCCATCACTCGCAGCAGTGTGGTTTTGCCAACGCCGTTTCTACCAATTATACCGAGGGTTTCACTCTCGTAGAGATTAATCGAAACGTCTTTCAACACGTGATGCATGCCATGATCGAAAGCCTTTCCTCCAGCATGATAGCTGAGGGACACCTCATTCAACTCCAATATAATAGGCTTATGTTCACTCACGCGGTAAGCGCTCGCAGCGCTAGATATTGACTGCGGTGACGCATGAACAACACTATTATGCACAGAAGTGCGCCAAAACCAGCACCTATAGTCAGCAGATGAAACATATCCGGAGCCGCGTTGTGCATCATTATTTGACGGTAGGCGTCCAATAAAAAAGCCATTGGATTCAGATCCAGAACCATTTTCATTTTCTCGGGGTCTAGCGTGCGGACGTCCCAAAAAATGCCCGATGTGAACAGCAGAAAAAGCATTCCCAGGGAAATCAACTGCGCAAAGTCGCGTGCCAGACACACCAGACAGGCAGCGAGAAAAGCACAAGCTAATATGACCACGTAGTTCACGATCATCAGGGGCACCAAATACCACCAAGTCGCGGTCATGGTATAGCCGTTACTGAGCAAAATAATGCCCAGCGTGACGAACACTGCTGCCTGCCTATAAACGCCCTCCTGCACAATAGCCATCGGAAATAACGTCTTGGGGACATTGATTTTGCCAACCAAGCCCTTGCCGCCGACGATACTGTTTGAAGCCTGCGTTACAGATTTTGAAAACCACACAAACATCAATTTACCCGTCGCCAAAAATATCAGGAAATCAGGTTCGCGCGAACCCATTATTGTCACAAAAACAACATAGAAGACGCCCACCCACAGAAGCGGCTCCAGAATCCACCAGACGTAACCGAGAAAAAATCGACTAGCATCAGCCCGCAAACTCATTCTCGCCATGATGTCGATCAAGCGTATGTATTGTAATAGTGGCATGAAGTAGTACTGGCCTACGATAGCTCATGAAAGGACATGATACTGTAGCAAAAACTACAATGAATCAACCAGCCTACGGTATAAATACCCAAGACACGCGTTACAATGCCAACCATGAAACATCAACCTCAACAACACCGCCCTCGAAAGCGCTTCGGACAAAACTTCCTACAGGACGCCTCCGTCATCGATCGTATAACAGCATCGGTTTACCCAAAGCCTGGAGAGCATCTCGTAGAAATAGGTCCGGGACAGGGCGCGCTTACCGCATCTCTCATCGACAGCGGCTGTACCCTAGATGTGGTGGAATTGGATCGAGATCTAATACCCGGATTATTAGCGTCGTTCAGCCTCAAGCCCGGCTTCACGTTACACAGCGCCGATGCGCTCAATTTTGATTTTTCTACCTTGATCACCGGCCCACCAGCAGAGCCAATCGGTCAGGGTCAGCAACTGCGCGTGGTAGGCAACCTGCCTTACAATATCTCCACCCCCCTTATTTTCAAGTTGCTGGACAATAGTGCCATCATCCAGGACATGCACTTCATGCTCCAACTAGAGGTGGTAGAACGCCTGGCTGCATCCCCGGGAAGCAAGAACTGGGGCCGCTTGGGAATAATGGCACAGTACCAGTGTCAGGTGGAGCACCTGTTTGATGTTCCCCCCCATGCTTTTAATCCGCAGCCCAAAGTACAGTCCGCGATCGTGAGGCTAACGCCCTGGACCGATTCGCCATGGCCCAATTGCAGCGAACCTCTATTGCGAAAACTGGTGAAGGCCGCTTTTGCTCATCGCCGTAAAACCTTGCGTAACAACCTGAAAGAGATTATAGATAGCACGCAATTGGAAGCGCTGGGAGTCGATCCTGGCGCCCGTGCTGAAACGCTGGAACTTAACCAGTTTATTGAGATTACCAACGCAATCCATGTCTAGAACTGAGTTCAATCCGTCTCTGGTGAGGGTCAATGTGGCCGCTGTGTATTTGCCCAGTCACTCCAGCCCAGATCGCGATCAATACACCTTCGCCTATACTATTACCATCAATAACGGGACAACTCTGCCAGTGCAGTTATTATCGCGACACTGGATCATCACCGATGCCAACAATGACGCACAGGAAGTCCGGGGTGAAGGCGTAGTGGGAGAACAACCCGTCATACAACCGCAGGCTTCTTTTCGCTACACCAGCGGTGCTACGCTCACCACACCGATAGGGTATATGGAAGGAAGCTATTCCATGGTTGTGCGTGAATCCATGGAGATAGACCCCGCCGATTTGCCGACCTTTGAGGTGCCTGTCGGGGCCTTTTCTCTGCACACTCCCACCGCGCTAAACTAGGGCGTTATTATGAGTACCTATGTTGTGGGCGATATTCAGGGTTGTCTGCAGCCACTCACGTGCCTGCTGGAAAATGTGCACTTCAACCCCGACAAGGATGTGCTGTGGTCAGTGGGTGATATCGTCAACCGCGGCCCTGAATCGTTAGAGTCCCTTCGCTTTCTCTACCAGATGCGAGACAACCTGATCGTGGTATTGGGCAATCACGATCTGCATCTACTGGCAATCGCGGCTGGCGCGCGCCGACCCAGTCGCTCAGATACCTTCGACGAGATTCTCAATGCGCCGGACCGACAGGAATTACTCGGATGGCTAGCGCAACAGCCTTTGATACATCACCAATACAACCATACTCTGGTGCATGCTGGCATCCCGCCCCAGTGGACCCTAACCCAGGCCATTGGTTACGCCGGCGAGGTTGAGGCGGCACTGCGGGGCGCCCACTCTGCAGCGTTTTTAGGCGCGATGTACGGTAATGAACCGGCCCTATGGACGGAGGATCTTTCCGGCACGACACGCCTGCGCGTCATTACTAACTACCTCACACGGATGCGCTACTGCACCAGCGCAGGCAGACTCGATCTACAGAATAAGGGCTCCAGCCCTGCATTCGACACCGTCAACTCGGACAATCAAAAAGTGGACGCCTGGTTCAACCACCCTGAGCGCAAGACCGCCACAGACCGCATTTTGTTTGGCCACTGGGCCAGCATCGCGGGTCAGACCAACAACCCGAACGCAATCGGGCTTGATACAGGGTGCGTCTGGAATGGGACTATGTCGCTCTACCAGTTGGAAAGCGGGGGGGTCACATGCTGCGAGTGCCAAGACGGGACATGCCAGGATCAGCCCGTTACCGCGGAGTCATGACGCGGCATCGTCGGCCCTGTACACTGGATCCATGGACATCTATTTAGTTGGCGGCGCGGTCCGCGATACACTGTTGAACTACCCTGTGGTGGAGCGCGACTGGGTCGTCGTTGGTGCGCAACCCGATGAGCTGTTGCGGCAGGGTTATCTGCAGGTGGGTAAAGACTTTCCCGTTTTTCTGCACCCGCAAACTAAAGACGAGTACGCTCTGGCGCGCACCGAGCGTAAGCAGGGGCATGGCTATACTGGCTTTACCGTAGATTGCGACCCATCAATCACTCTCGAAGAAGACCTACTGCGCCGGGATCTCACTATCAATGCTATGGCTCTGCACACGGATGGCAACATCATCGATCCGTATGGCGGTCAGGACGACCTGAAAAAAAGAGTATTACGCCATGTCTCTGATGCCTATGCAGAGGATCCTCTAAGGGTGCTGCGTACTGCTCGATTTGCCGCCCGTTATGCACATCTGCAATTTACGGTAGCGCCGGAGACCATCAATCTGATGGCCGACATCGTCGAGCAGGGTGAGCTCGCCCACCTGCCCGCTGAACGCGTGTGGGTAGAACTGGAAAAAGCGCTAGGGGAACGCAATCCCGAGGTGTTTATCAAGGTACTGCGCGACTGTGGTGCACTGGAAAAACTACTTCCTGAAGTGGAGGCCCTGTTCGGTGTACCCCAGTCCGCAGAACATCACCCGGAGATTGATACTGGCCTACACATTCTAATGGCAATACAACAGGCAGTCGCACTGTCCGCCGACACCGATGTCCGCTTTGCCGTGCTCCTACACGATCTGGGTAAGGGCACCACACCGCAGACTGAGTGGCCCCGACATATCGCCCATGAGGAACGCGGTGGCAAGTTGGTCGCGCAGGTCTGCAACAGGCTGCGAGCTCCGCGCCGTCACACTGAACTGGCGCGCACAACATGCCAATACCACACCCTCTGCCACAGGGCGCTGGAACTGCGCGGCAAAACAGTGCTGACATTACTCAATGCCACTGACGCCCTGCGCCGCCCGGATCGATTCGAGGCCTTTTTGCTTGCGTGTGAAGCCGATGCGCGCGGCAGACTTGGGTTGGAAGACCGCGATTACCCTCAAGCGAACTACTTGCGTCAGGCGCTAGCGGCGGCCCAGGACGTCAGCGCAAAACAGTTTAAAGATTCGGGGCTGACCGGCAAGGCCTTGGGAGATGCCATCGCCGCAGAACGCGTCAGTGTGCTGGAGCAGTTGCGCCCGAGCTAAGGCTGAAGGGGGCGCTTATTCTGCCCGGGAAATCACCTGACCACGCCACATAAAATCCACTTTTGACAATGCTTGGCTGGATTGATCATAGGCCTGCCACAGAGACAGGTAACTGCGTTTCATTACCGGGTGTAGTGTGTGAGGCGAGAGCTCTGCTAATGGACACAGCACAAAAGCATTGTCCAAAATTTCATCCCGCGGCAGCTGCACACCCTGCAAGATACCCACTTCATTGTCGAAGGTCAGGATGTCGATATCGAGATGCCTGGCACTGAAGCGTGTGGCATTAGCGGGGCGCCCATGCTCCACCTCAATATGGCGCAGTATTGCCGCCAGCTCTGCCACTGACAATTCAGTGCTTACCGCTGCGACCAGATTCAAAAAAGGCTGCCCCTCAAAACCAACGGCGTCACTGTCGTAAACTGAAGACAGAGCCAACGCATCAAAGAGTCCGCGGAGCGCGTCCAGCCCAGCCGTAATGCAGCGCTCACGCTCTATATTGCTACCCATCCCCAGAAAAACCTGCGCCATTGTCAGGGCCGCTCGCCAACTTCGATAATAACACCCACGTCCTCAGCCGCGGCCACTGCGCCTGGCTTACTCAGCCGCAGCCGCAGCCAAGACACACCAAAATCCTTCAACACCATTCGGGCCACCTCTTCGGCCAATGATTCGATTAACTGGTACTCACTACCCTCGACCAAACGAATCACCTGACTGGAAATAGTCGCGTAATCCAGTGCGTCGACAATCTGATCGCTGGCGGCGGCACGCGCTGTGTCGCTGGCCATCTCCAGATCTAACACCAATGTCTGGCGAATTTCCCGCTCCCACGCATAAACCCCGATGACCGATTGCGCCTGGAGACCCTTGATATACACAATATTCACTCAGACAACCTCCACGCCGGGTAAGGGCGGCAGTTCTTCCATAGGCCAACGAGGGCGCACGCGGGTATTCGCATCGTCCACCAGTCCGGCCTGCATGCGCTGCGCGCCCGCATAGGCAATCATCGCCCCATTGTCAGTGCAAAACATGGGGGCCGGATAAAAGACTCGAGCGCCCTCCTTCGCCAATGCTTGTTCAAGCGCTGACCTCAGGCGGGTATTGGCGCTCACTCCCCCAGCGATCACTAGGGTTTTAAGCGCCTCCTGACGCAGCGCCCTACGACATTTAATCACCAGCGTAGCCACCACCGCCTCCTCAAAAGCACAGGCTATATCACAACGGTCCTGCTCGCTGAGCTCTGCGCTGAGGCGGCAGTCGGCGATAGTATTGAGGGTATAGGTTTTGAGACCGCTGAAACTGAAATCTAACCCGGGTCGATTCACCATCGGACGGGGAAAATCAAAACGCTGAGCATTGCCATTTTGCGCCATACGCGCAATGTGGGGTCCTCCGGGGTAGGGTAACCCGAGCATTTTCGCCACTTTGTCGAATGCCTCACCCGCCGCATCATCCAGAGACTCACCCAGCAGCCGATAGCGGCCAATGCCATCCACACGCACAAGCTGGGTATGACCACCGGATACTAACAGTGCCACGAAGGGGAACTGCGGGACGTCTTCCTCCAGCATGGGCGCGAGCAGATGACCTTCCATGTGATGAATACCCAGCGCCGGTACACCCCAACCCCAGGCCAGCGATCGGGCCAGCGTAGCGCCGACCATCAGTGCGCCGGCCAGTCCCGGGCCTGCCGTATAGGCCACACCGTCGATTTCTTGGGCAACAATTCCCGCCTCCTGCAGCACCTGATCTACCAATGGCAAGGTCTTACGCACATGATCTCGGGAGGCCAGTTCTGGCACCACACCACCGTATTCCACGTGGATATCGACTTGGCTAAACAGAGCGTGCGATAGCAGGCCAAGCTCGGTGTCGTAAAGCGCGACACCTGTCTCGTCGCACGAGGTTTCAAGACCCAAAATTAACATAGGAGGTACTCTATCGAAGCAGTGCCGCATAATACGGGTTGAATGTGCGCCAAACCAGCGCATGGCCCCAAATTACCACTTTGAGAGGCTTTGCAAAACACCCAAGTTCGGGATAGAATGCGCGCCCTTTACTGATGTTGGACGTGGTTCACGAGACCGGCACTCAAATACAGCCCCAATGAGGTCAGAAATTAATGCCCCATATCAAAATCAAAGAAAACGAACCTTTTGACGTGGCTCTGCGTCGGTTCAAGCGTTCCTGCGAAAAAGCCGGTGTCCTTGCTGAAGTTCGCAAACGTGAACATTACGAAAAGCCCACCACCGTGCGCAAACGCGCCGGAGCTGCTGCGGTTAAGCGCCATCTGAAGAAGCTTTCTCGCGAAAACCGCAAACACGTCCGTCTGTACTAAGACCCCCCAGAATGAGCGACGAAACTCTCGCGCAATCTATCAGGGCGGCCATGAAGGTCGCCATGAAAGCAAAAGACAAAGATCGTCTGTCCACCATTCGCCTGATCCTGTCAGAATTCAAACGCATAGAAGTCGATGAGCGCATAGAGGTCGATAACGATCGCGCCCTCGTCGTGTTAGACAAAATGGTCAAACAACGCCGCGATTCCGCCGAGCAGTACAGCAATGCAAGTCGTCAGGAACTCGCTGATCAAGAAAACGCCGAAATCAAGGTTATTCAAGCGTTTTTGCCCGCACAGCTTGGCGCAGACGAGCTCAGCGCTATAGTTGATGCTGCAATTGCCGCAAGCGACGCTACGGGGATGTCTGCCATGGGCGCGGTAATGGGGCTGCTCAAACCCCAGCTGCAGGGCCGGGCAGATATAGGTGCGGTCAGTAGCATGGTCAAGCAACGCCTGACTGCCTGAGCCCTCTCGGGTGATTCACTGAGTTAACACACTAAACTTTTTCCCGCTGGCGTGGTTCAATAGCTAGCTGTTTTATTGGCTCGACACCCCACATGGCTGGACGGATACCCCAAGCTTTCCTCGATGACTTGCTGGACCGCGTCGACATCGTCGAGGTGATAGACCGGCGTGTCAAACTCAAAAAGTCGGGCAAGAATTACTCGGCCCGCTGCCCGTTCCACGAGGAAAGAAGCCCTTCTTTCAGCGTTAATCCCGACAAACAATTCTATTATTGCTTTGGTTGCGGCGCTGGTGGCAACGCCCTCACCTTCCTCATGGAATATGAAAACCTGGAATTTCCCCAAGCGGTAGAAAATCTGGCCAGCAATGCCGGCATGACTATTCCGCGTGAACCGAGCCGCGGCGGCCACGACGCCGCACAGCAGGAAGTGAGTAATAAACCGCTCTATGCCCTAATGGAGCGGGTATCCACTTACTATCAACAACAATTGCGCAACCATCCGCAGGCCCATCGGGCAGTGGACTACCTCAAGGCACGTGGCCTCTCGGGTGAAATCGCCAAGCAATTCGACCTAGGGTTCGCTCCGCCCGGCTGGGATAGCCTGCACAGTGGCTTGGGCGGCGGCGATGAATTGCGCGAATTGCTGATAAAGACCGGCATGCTGGTTAAAAACGAAAGCGGCAGGGTCTACGATCGCTTCAGAGATCGGGTGGTATTTCCCATTCACGACCGGCGCGGCCGGGTCATTGCCTTTGGTGGGCGCGTGCTTGGAGACGACAAGCCCAAGTATCTCAACTCACCGGAAACGGAGATTTTTCATAAGGGTCGTGAGCTCTATGGCCTCTATCAGGCGCGGCAAAATACGCGCAAGCTGGATCGCATTCTGGTGGTGGAAGGCTATATGGACGTGATTGCCCTGGCACAGCACGGTATCTCCTATGCCACGGCGACACTGGGCACTGCTACTAGCAACACACATCTAGACCGCGTCTACCGCCTGTGCCCGGAAGTTGTATTTTGCTTTGACGGTGATGAGGCCGGACGTAAAGCGGCCTTTCGGGCGCTGGAGGCCGCACTACCGTGCATGGAAGACGGTCGCCAAGCCAAATTTTTGTTCCTGCCCGAAGGGCAGGATCCCGATGATGCGGTACGCGGTGGTGGTCAGGCGCATTTCGAAGCACTGCTGGGCAAAGCGGTGCCACTGGAAACATTCCTATTTGATGCTGTAGCGCAGGGGCTTGACCTTACTAGCCTGGATGGTCGTGCGCGCATGAGTAAACTGGCCCTGCCTTATGTCCGCCAGCTACCGGAAGGGGTCTACCGCCATTTGATGTTTCAGGCACTGGCGCAGCGCACCGGGCTAGAACTAAGCAGCCTGATGCTGCTGGAGGCGCCATCGCCAGCACCCACAGACGCGCCGCCAGATTATGGCCCCGAACCCGACTATGAACCGCCAGCCGATTACGATGGGCCTCCTGGGCCAGGTCACGCGCAGCCCGAGCCCCCGCAACCAGCGCGCTTCATACATCAGGCCCCGGCAAAGGGCTACTCCAACCTAGCGCAGGCCGCCATTGCCTTAGTGTTGCACCAACCGGATATCGCCCAACTGGTTAGCCCCGATCTACAGGACGGGACAGACGAGGTGGGTGGGGACGATGGGCAGTTACTACGGGAATTACTGCAGTTACTGCACCGCCGCCCTGAGTCCAGCACCGCGATGCTACTGGGTCACTGGTATGGAACTGACGAGGGCAAACTGCTAAGCCGGCTGGCCGGGCAGGAGCGGCTAATACCGGCCACCGCCATCGAGCAGGAATTCATGGACACCATGACTGCGCTGGCACACCTGCCGTACAAATCAAAATTGGCAGCGCAAGTCGACAAATTGAAGCTCACCAACTACGCTGAAATGAGTGAATTGGAAAAACAGCGACTTAAAGACCTACTGCAGGAGAAACTGCAGCGGGACGCGCTGCGCAATAAGCCTAAGGGGTGAACTGCAATTATTATCGTCTTGCAACCAAGAATCTCTGTTTATTGATGCTTGGGCCGGTTGAAAAACCCCGAAATGCCCCCAATTCTGTGACAGGGAACTTTTTGAGTTCATTGTAGGCCAAGCAGAGGTCACAATCGGCAAGTTTCCTGACTTTACTATAGGTAAGCTGCTATTTTCTGGTTATAATGCTCGGCTAATTTTTTGTCTACTTTTTAGGGTCTCCGATCAATGACAGACGTCGTAAAACAACAGTCTCGCCTCAAAGACCTCATCGCCAAGGGTAAGGAGCAGGGCTACCTGACCTACGCCGAGGTCAATGATCATCTGCCACAGGATATTTCCGACCCGGATCAGGTCGAAGATATCATCCAGATGATTAATGACATGGGGATTCAGGTATTTGAATCCGCACCGGATGCCGATGACCTAATAATGACCGAAGGAGATTCGGCGGCGGACGATATCGCCTCGGCAGAAGCTGCTGCTGCGCTGGCGGCGGTAGAGACCGAGGTAGGACGCACCACAGACCCGGTGCGCATGTATATGCGCGAGATGGGCACAGTGGAGTTGCTTACTCGTGAAGGTGAAATCGTCATTGCCAAGCGCATTGAGGAAGGTATCCGTGAGATGCTGGCTGCCGTAGCCCTATTTCCAGGATCAGTAAAGCATGTGCTTGATGAATATGATTTGGTCGCGAAAGAGGAAAAGCGGCTCTCCGATATTATGGTCGGTTACCTGGACCCGGCAGAGAACGTCCCTTCCGCTGCAGAAGTCGCCGAACTTGCCGCCGCAGCCCCCCCGTCAGATACTGACGATGACGAGGAAGTAGACACCGGACCGGATCCGATAGAAGCCAAAAAACGTTTTAGCGCCCTCAAGCGCCAACATAATAAAACTGAAAAAATCTTGGCCGATAAAGGGCGTCTTGATAAGGCCTCCATTAAGGAAATGGAAAAGCTGGGTGAGCTGTTCAAGTTCTTCAAGTTCACGCCGCGAATTTCCGATCCAATAACCGAGTCCCCGCGAATTGTTCTTCTAGCCATACGCGACCATGAGCGTCAGATCATGCGTTTAGTCGTCAAGGTCTGTGCCATGCCACGCAAAGACTTTATCGTGTCATTCCAGGGTTTCGAGACAGACGCCAAATGGGTTTCTCGCTACAGCCGCAAAAAAGATTACGGCCCAAAGCTGGCAGCCAATAAAGATGAGATCCAACGCCTCCAGCGCCGCATCGCAATTTTAGAGAATAAAACCGGGCTGACCGTCACCGAGATCAAGGAAATCAACCGCAACATGTCTATGGGCGAAGCCCGTGCACGCCGTGCCAAGAAGGAAATGGTAGAGGCTAACTTGCGTCTTGTTATTTCCATCGCCAAAAAATATACCAACCGCGGCCTGCAATTCCTTGATCTTATACAGGAAGGTAACATCGGCCTGATGAAGGCTGTCGACAAGTTCGAATACCGCCGCGGATACAAGTTCTCCACCTACGCCACATGGTGGATTCGCCAGGCCATCACTCGCTCCATCGCTGACCAGGCCCGCACCATTCGTATCCCTGTGCACATGATTGAAACCATTAACAAGCTCAACCGTATCTCCCGACAGATGTTGCAGGAGATGGGCCGCGAACCCACCCCCGAAGAGTTGGGTGAGCGCATGGAAATGCCAGAAGACAAAGTACGAAAAGTGTTGAAAATCGCCAAAGAGCCAATCTCCATGGAAACCCCCATTGGGGACGATGAAGATTCTCATCTGGGCGATTTCATTGAGGACCACACTATCCACTCCCCCGTGGATTCGGCCACCGGCCAAGGATTGCAAGAAGCCACCAAGGAAGTACTGGCTGGCCTCACTGCCAGGGAAGCCAAGGTGCTGCGTATGCGCTTCGGTATCGACATGAACACAGACCACACCCTCGAGGAAGTGGGCAAGCAGTTCGATGTTACTCGAGAACGTATTCGCCAAATCGAGGCCAAAGCACTGCGCAAACTACGCCACCCAACCCGCTCAGACTATCTGCGTAGCTTCCTGGACGAAAACTAATTCGGTAGCACGTCAAGCGGGGCCAGTTTGCGCGAAGCCGCCCCAGAAGGCAGGGAGTTAGCTGGACGTGCAAAAACCAAAAGTAGTCATTATTGGCGGCGGTTTCGGCGGCATGTTTACTGCCAAAAAACTGCATAAGCTATCTCAGGGTGACCTGGATATCGAACTCATCAGTAAGATCAATTATTTCGTCTACCAACCACTGTTACCTGAAGTCGCCGCGGGGACCCTCAACCCGCAGGATGCCGTCACTCCGCTGCGCAATTTGCTTAAAGGTGTGCAGGTTCGCCTTGCAGAGGTGACCGACGTCGACTTCGACGCAAAACAGGTTGTTCTGCTGCAAGGCCAAAGGAAAATTCTGCAGCGGGTCGACTACGATCACCTGGTGATTACCACAGGGCAAGTTGCCAACCTGTCGCTGTTCCCGGGCTTTGAGCATCACAGCCTGACCATGAAGGACTTATCCGACGCGTATCGGCTACGCAACCGTGTTATCGAATGCATGGAAATGGCGGATGTCACACGATTTCCTGACATCAAGCAGCGCGCCCTCACGTTCGTAGTGGGTGGGGCCGGATTCTCTGGTGTGGAAACCATGGGCGAACTGGCAGAAATGGTTGACCGAATTTTACCCGAGTATCCCAATATCCAGCGCCATGAAATACGTCTGGTAATCATTCAAATCGGCCATCGTGTATTACCCGAATTACCCGAACACCTCAGCGAGTACGCGCTCAATCAGTTAGAGAAACGTGGCGTTGAAGTCTGGCTGAACACGGGCATTCACTCAGCGACGCAACATGCCGTCTACACCAACGATGGCCGATCTCTCCCTACTCGCACAATCGTCACCACAATCGGCAATGGCCCCTCGGAATTTGTGAAATCTCTACCCATAGCGTTGCAGCGCGGACGCATTGCCGTAAGCGCAGAGTTAGAGGTGGTCGGGCTTTCAAATGTATGGTCAATTGGCGATGCAGCACTGGTGCCCCTCAACACCGATCAGGAAAGCCCGCTCTACGCACCCCCCACCGCCCAATTT
>JAPKBI010000265.1 GCA_028823475.1 Halioglobus sp.
AACTGATCAAGGGTGGCGGGGCCGCACTGACCCGTGAAAAAATCGTGTCGGCAGTGGCGCGAGAATTTATCTGTATTGCCGACGAAAGCAAACTGGTACACACCCTCGGAGAGTTTCCGCTCCCGGTGGAAGTCATCCCCATGGCCCGCAGTCACGTTGCGCGAGAACTGGTCAAGCTCGGCGGCGACCCGGTCTACCGCGAAGGCGTAGTGACTGATAACGATAATGTGATTCTTGATGTGTACAATTTTCTTATTGCACAACCGTTGTCAATGGAAGGGAAGATTAACAACATCACCGGCGTAGTGACTAATGGATTGTTTGCGCTAAGGCCAGCGGATGTACTTTTTCTTGGAACAAGCGAAGGTGTAAAAATGCTGCATGCTCAGTAAAATTAAAACCTTGTCATGTCACTAAGACACATCACGCGACACGGTTAAATATCAAAAATCTTTCCGGGGTTCATAATGCTGTGCGGATCAAACACTTTTTTGATCTGACGCATAATCGACACTTCAAGCTCTGAACGACTATAGGGTAAGTAATCTTTTTTCAGCAGTCCGACACCGTGCTCCGCAGAAATACTGCCACCATAATGCTGCACGATATCGAATACCCACTTGCTCACCTCTGTGCAATGCTGTTGAAAATCTTTCATGGATAGATCGTCAGGCTTGAGCACATTCAGGTGTACATTACCGTCGCCGATATGACCAAACCAAATGATCTCGAACTGCGGATAATTTTCGCTAACCACAGCTTCTACCGCAGTAAGGAATTCTGGGACGCGAGAAATCACTGTGGATATATCGTTTTTGTAGGGCGTCCAGCGCGAAATTGTTTCCGAAATGTCCTCCCGCAAACGCCACAGAGACTCTGCCTGAGCAAGACTTTGACTAACCACGCCATCGAGAACCCAACCCTTCTCTAAGCAATGTTCGAACAGGGCCATTGCCTGCTCCATGACCTTCTCATCCCGCTGTTCAAACTCCAGCAGCGCGTAAAATTCTGTCGGTGTTTCGAAAGGGCGCTGCAAGCCCTGATGCTCCACGACTTTCTGTAGCGCTAGTTCAGAGAAAAACTCGAACGCATTGAGCTCAATACTGTCCTGATACGTGCGCAGTACGTGCATAATGGATGTCATATCGGGCGCACCCAATACCAATACGGCCGACTCCTGCGGAGGCGTTGTGAGGCGCATGGTCGCTTCCACCACCACTCCCAGAGTACCCTCGGCGCCAATCACCAGTTGCCGCAGGTCATACCCGGCATTGTTTTTTACCAGGCCTCGATTAAGATCCAGCAGTTCGCCGGTACCGTTAACGACTTTTAAGCCCGCCACCCAATCACGGGTCATGCCGTGACGAATAACTTTAATGCCACCGGCATTGGTGGAAACATTGCCGCCGATCTGGCTCGAGCCACTGGATGCAAAATCAACGGGATAGAACAGCCCGTGCTCCATAGCATGCTGCTGCAACTGCTCGGTCACTACGCCGGCACCACAACGGACCGTGCGGTCGATAGAACTAAAATCTTCTATATAATTGAGCCGATCCAGAGCCAACACCAATTCCCCATTGGAGGCAACTGCACCACCACTGAGGCCTGTGCGCCCGCCAGAAGGCACAATGGCCAGGCCCTCGCGAGCCGCAAGACGCACAATGTGTTGTACCTGTTCGATGCTATCGGGCAGCACCACCGCGGCCGGATTAGGGGTGTAAACCCGAGTCCAGTCGCAACCATATCGCTGTAAATCTTCGGTGCCGGTCAGCACTCTGTTTGGGCCAACTATATTCTCTAAAGCAGTCAGGACAATGTTGTCGATTGCGGCCAAGGTTATTGCCTCCGGTATTTTTCACAGGTCGCTGATTCAAGCGGCACGCATGGTATCATACGTGCGGGTTTTTGCCGCACCGGCAAGCTCACCGGACCGCTCGGCAAACAACCTTTCAAGGACCCGAAAATCATGGCCCAGCAATCCCTAGAGAAAAGTAAAATAAAGTTTCTGCTACTTGAGGGCGTGCACCCTTCCGCACGTGCAACATTGCAGCAATCGGGCTATAGCAACATCGAAGAGCACAAGAAGGCATTGCCCCTGGAAGAGCTCAAGGTCGCTATAGCCAATGCTCACTTTGTGGGAATTCGGTCCCGCACACAGCTCACCCAAGAGGTGTTCGACGCTGCCAAAAAACTCGTGGCCGTAGGCTGCTTTTGCATAGGCTCTAACCAGGTTGAGCTCGACGCCGCTACCCGCCGTGGCATTACCGTGTTCAATGCGCCCTTTTCCAACACACGCAGCGTGGCCGAGTTGGTGCTCGCCGAGGCGATCCTTCTGCTGCGTGGTGTGCCCAGCAAGAATGCGGCGGCCCACCGCGGCGAGTGGCAGAAAACAGCCGCCAACGCCTTTGAAATCCGAGGAAAAAAACTGGGCATCATTGGCTACGGTAATATCGGTATGCAGCTAGGAGTGATCGCTGAGGGACTGGGCATGCAAGTGCAGTTTTATGACACCAGCAATAAATTACCTTTAGGCAATGCTCGACAGCTTCCGAGTCTCAATCAGCTGCTGGCCAGCTCCGATGTAGTGAGTTTACATGTGCCTGAAAGTCCTGCTACACAAAATCTGATCGGAGCGGCGCAACTAGCACAGATGCCTGCTGGCAGCATACTGATCAACGCCTCGCGTGGCACGGTGGTCGACATCGACGCGCTGGCTGATGCGCTACAAAGCGGTGCTTTGGGCGGTGCCGGCGTTGACGTATTCCCTGTAGAGCCACGCTCCAACGACGATGAGTTCATGTCCCCTCTACGGCGCTTCGACAACACTTTTCTCACGCCGCATATAGGCGGCAGCACTATTGAGGCCCAAGAAAATATCGGCATGGAGGTTGCGGAGAAGCTGGCGCGTTACAGCGATACTGGCACTACAACGTCTTCTCTCAATTTCCCAGAAGTTGCTCTGCCGGAACATGCAGGATGCCATCGCCTATTACACATACACCGCAATGTGCCTGGCGTTCTGAGCGCTATTAACAGCGTATTCTCAGAAAACCGGATTAACGTATCGGCCCAGTTCCTGCAAACTAACGATCAGGTCGGCTACGTAGTGATCGACATCGATGCCGAGTACAGTGATATGGCCCTTAAAAAGTTGGCCGCCATCGACGGCACGATTCGCAGCCGCGTCCTGTTCTAAACTGGAGCTTCATTATTGCTCCGGCCATCAAAAATTCTTGGGCGATTTTTGCCAAACGGTAATTTTTCGCCCTATCGATCATTGCTGTCCTTATATTCACAAGGTTAAATTAAAGCGTTAGGTTGCGATTAATACATGAAGTTTTGCCTTTGCCTTTGCAAACGTACATTCAGCAGATTTTTATAGGCGGAAACACGGACCTGTTTCGTTAGCTGGCGACACCGATTGAACGCCGCTATTCAAAGTTAATCGAGGTAAGCATGCACACACACAAAACATTTCAACTCAGCATATTGTCGGCAGCAATTGCATCAACCCTCATCTCGGGCTATGCAGCGGCGCAGGGAGCTATGCTTGAAGAAGTGATCGTGACCGCCACGCGTCGTCCGGTGTCACTGCAAGACATCCCAATCAATATCACGTCCCTGAGCGGCAAAACTATCGAACGTGATCGTCTTACCGATTTAGTTGATATCGCCCGCATGGTGCCGGGCATGACGGTAGTCG
>JAPKBI010000266.1 GCA_028823475.1 Halioglobus sp.
GCACTCCAATCAACAACACCCAACGCAGCGCCCAATCTAGCGTGGCACTAAATGACGTCTCTCGGGCCGCCGCGCGATGCGCAGAAAGGTTGGGCAAGATAACCGTCGCGATGGCGATGCCAAATATGCCCAGAGGCAATTCTGCGAGTCGATCGGAGTAGTACAGCCAAGAAATACTGCCGGTGGGCAAAAAAGAAGCCAACACCGTATCCAACAATAGATTGATTTGACTCACTGAAACGCCGAACAAGGCCGGCACCATTAGCTTGACGATACGCCTCACGCCTTCGTCTGAGCTGTCCCAAATGGGTCTAGGCACCAAATCCAGCTTATAAAGAGATGGTAGTTGAAATAAAAGCTGGACAACACCCGCCAAAAGCACACCCCATGCCAACGCGAAAACGGGCTCTTCAAACCAAGGAGCAGCAACCAAAGCAGCAAAAATCAGTGAAAGGTTCAGGAACACTGGCGTGAAAGCCGGTACCGCAAACCGACCATAACTGTTGAGGATTGCACCACAAAACCCGGTCATTGAAATAAGAAACAGATAGGGAAAGGTGATACGGATCATCTCCGTCGTCAGGAGAAATTTCTCTGGCTGACCCACAAAACCGGGGGCAAAAATCGTTGTGACGAGAGGGGCAGCAAGCATGGATAACGCAGTGATGAATAGCAAGGAACCGCCAAGCACCCCCGCTACTCTGTCGACAAGCGCTTTTACCGCAGCGGCACTGCCGGCTTTTTTGTAGTCGGCCAACACAGGCACAAAGGCCTGAGAAAAAGCTCCCTCAGCAAATAGGCGACGCAGGAAATTAGGGATTTTAAAGGCGATGAAAAACGCATCTGCATTTGCACTGGCACCAATAAATGCCGCGATCACCACATCGCGCAGAAGACCCAATACGCGCGATATCGTCGTCATGGTGCCTACCACGGCACTGGACCGAAGCAGACCGGGAGCGGTTTGTGCAGGACTTTTTGCGTTACCGTCAGCCATGTGCAGTCAAGTGCCGGCGAAAAGCCTCAGCACCAGCGCTCCCGCAATGATTCGCCGTGAATATGCAGCCACTGCAATGCGATCAATGTATGTCCATTGGGAATCTGATTTTCAGCGAGCATTTGTAACGCATCCCTCCGGCCAATTGAATGCACTAGGATGTCTTCACCTTCGTCCTGCAAGCCATGCAGCCCGCCAATAGAGGCCTGAACCACACGGCCGCAGAACAAGCGAACCTGCTCTGTGCACCCACCCGCGCTTGGAAATACGGTGGCAATGGGGACCAGCTCTGACAATTCACAGCCCGCCTCTTCAGAGGCCTCCCGATGAATGACGTCTTCATCGCGCTCCCCAGCCTCGACGACGCCGGCAATCAGTTCCAGCATCCACGGGCTGTCATCACCGCGCAATGCGCCAGGGCGAAACTGCTCAATCATTACTAGGCTGTCTGTCTGCGGGTCATAGGGGAGAACGGCAACAGCATCGCCCCGCTCGAACAATTCGCGCACTAGCGGATCACTCCAGCCGCCGGCGAAACGGCGATGTTGCAGCGTTAGTTTCCGCATTGAATAGTGACCGGACCACACCCTCTGGTCATCAAGCACTCGGACGTCTTGCGCTCCAAATTTGAATTCAAACGACATTAGAAGCGGCCACCGGTATACCAATTGACGTCGCGCGCATGCGTGTCAACCTGTTCAACGACATCAAGAATCAGTGCGAATAAAGCCATGCGCAATAACAAACCATTATCAGCCTGTCTAAAAATAGCCAGATTCGGATTGTCATTCAGGTCATCGTCCAATTCCCTGCCATTAGCTCTGGAATCCCGCGGCAGTGGATGCATGATGACGGTATTAGGCTCACAGTGGCGGGTATAGATACTCTGGTTAAGACAGAAGCGACCCCGATACTGGTCAGCCTCTTCCTGACTGCTGAATCGCTCCTCCTGAAGACGCGTGGAGTAGACAATATCAACGGCAGAGATGCTTTCCTCCAATTGATCAGACTCCAGCACCTTGTGCCCTGTGCTGCGCAAGTTCTCTACAATCTCTGCGGGCATCCTCAAAGCTTCCGGCGCAACCAGGACGACCTGTACCCCGCTGAACTGGCATAACAATTTGCACAGTGAATGCACTGTCCTACCGTGGCGCAGATCTCCCACCATCGCGATGCGCAATTGGTCGAGCTGTCGCCCACTGGCGCCAATCTCGCTACGAATGGTGTAAAGGTCTAGCAAAGCCTGGCTGGGGTGTTCATTGCTGCCATCGCCCCCATTAATGACAGGCACCCGACTTGCCGCAGCAAACTCGGCCACAGAGCCCTCCTGTGGATGGCGCATTGCTATCACGTCGGAGTAGCCGCTCAGTACTCTGGCGGTATCGTATAGGGATTCGCCCTTCGCAATAGCAGAATTTTCAAAGCCCGTCGTTTCTCGAACCTCGCCACCGAGCAAGTTAA
The DNA here is from genome assembly GCA_028823475.1 of Halioglobus sp. Taxonomy (GTDB): domain Bacteria; phylum Pseudomonadota; class Gammaproteobacteria; order Pseudomonadales; family Halieaceae; genus Marimicrobium. Next base: position 2,459 of record JAPKBI010000266.1, read on the forward strand.
AGGCACTGCCAAAGCTAACCCGGGTTCGGGTACTGGGCTCAAAGAACATGGAACCAAGAATAGCGCCGTCGAGTACATTTGTGACACGACGACGATGGGCATACGGCGCCATCCGATCAGCCACAGTAAATATACGCTCAACATCTTCCTTCTCGAATTGCTGGACCGAGAGGATATGACTGCCGGCAAAATGCACGCTGGTTCTCTCCTGATTGGCCGCACTGATGGCGCTGTGCTCGTGCTGATGAGTATACGGGCGATGAAAGGCTCTGCCCATGGGCGTAATACCAAAGAAACTTCAACCGTGCTCAGGACAACAAGGAATCAGCATACTCCAGAAGTTGTTCCAATAGTGCCTGCTGCGCCTCTGAGAGAGTACCACCGGCCATTAACGCTTCGATCTCTGCGTGAAATTGCTCCATGCAGTAACTAGCCCCAGAATCGGGCTCGGTTAGCCGTTGAAAGCGGAATTCTTCCCAGTCGGCTTGTTCCTGCGGAGTAAGGCTGTCAGGATAATTCCGTGCACGGTAGCGAAACAACATCTCGGACAGACGTTGATCCTCAAACACAAAACTTCCCGCAGCAAGCTCCTGCGGGGTCTGCGCACGAACCTGATCCATTGCCCGCTTGTCCTGCGCACTAAAAAATTCGCCGCTGTACAGCATTTGGTCCGGGTCATTGCGCTCCTCAAATTTACGCCCCTGATAAATAGCCTGTACCTTAGCGGTAAAACCTTTTCCATCGGCATCCCGATAGGCTCGCAGGGCCTCCAAATGTTTACGACACTCACCGCCGCTAATTCCAAGTCGCGCAGCGGCTGCCGGATCGACCATTTTGGGGGTAAGCAGTATCGGACAGCGATTGATATGGATCGACTTGAGACCGAGCCGTTGCGTCCCCTCCGGCAAATCTTCAGTTCGTGTATAGAGCAGCTCCTGCAGCTGTGATGCCTCCAGATCAAACAGCATTTGAGGGTCGGCGCCCAGATCAAAACAAATGATTTCATTACTATTAGTCGGATGCTTGGCCAGGGGCGCGACCAATGCGATATTGTGCCGCTGAGCACCGAACATGCTAGACACGTGAAGTAGCGGCTTCATGCCAGCGACATCCAGTTGGGATAATGCCGACTGCTTGTCCCGGTGCTTCAACACGTAGTCATACAAACGAGGCTGTTTGTCCTTAATCAGTTTGGCCAGCGCAATCGTAGCGCGCACATCTGACAGCGCATCGTGAGCACCTTCAT
>JAPKBI010000267.1 GCA_028823475.1 Halioglobus sp.
TACTATCTCAATTACTATTCTGACACCGGCACCTGCGATGAGGTGGTGTACCTTTCCAAATTACAGGCGGGCAATGTCATCAACCTGAGCATTATGCGCCTACCCGAGCGCGGTCCGTTCACGGACAAAGATTACGAGTCCCTGTATTTACTGGCGGAACCAGTATCCGAGCTTATCAAAAGTCACACTGAAAACAGCGACTTCGCGGCAACTAACCTGATCCAGCCGGGCATTGATCATCAGATCGATCTCGCTTTTCGCACGTTTGGAGAATCACTGCTGTCTCCTCGGGAAAAGGATGTGCTGGAGCTTATGCTGCGCGGCTACGGCACGGGTATTTCTGCAGAACGACTAAAAATTGCGGTCGAAACTGTTCGTCGACACCGAAAGAGTATCTACCGCAAACTGGATGTGAGTTCCCAGACTGATCTTTTCTCCTTGTTTCTCAACTCAATGTCCTGCTTAGGGCAGGCTGAGGGCAAAGATCCACTCAGCATTTATATGTCGCCCCGCTGAATACCGCGTGGCTCGGCCCAAATGTGACTCTGCATCAAGTTCCTGATGACCTCCAGCTCGGGCGGTTGCCCAAGGTGGGGTATTGAGTCTATCGGCTAAACCCTAGATAGTGGAGCCTTACCGAACGTATGGACTTTAAATAGATGTCACTTGAAGCCGATTGGTTCCGGCGGGCTCACCCTGAAATCACAACCATCGAAGCGCTGCTCCCCGACTGCAATGGGATTATGCGAGGCAAGTGGGTACCCCGCCACAAACTGAAAAAAATCTTCGAGGGGGAGTTAAAACTGCCCAAAACTGCTCTCAGCCTCGATATATGGGGCCGCGACGTTGAGCAGTTAGTCTTCGCCAGCGGGGATGCCGATGGCATCTGTCGTCCAGTAGAAGGGTCCCTCTTGCCGACGCCCTGGGCCGCTGGGGGCCAGCACGGACAGATCATGCTCTCCATGTTTAACGCCGATGGCTCACCTTACAGCGGCGATCCACGCCATGTGCTAAAAAAAGTCCTCGCGCGTTACCAGCAAGTAGGCTGGCGGCCAGTGGTTGCCGCCGAACTGGAGTTCAGCCTGGTCCGATTCGCCGACTCCTTACCCCTGCACACCTGCCCTGCGCCCCTCGGGGGATTTCCCGTCGGTGGCAACACCTATGACCTAGATGTACTCAATCATCACCAGGCAATGCTGGAAGATCTGCGATTGGCATGCGAAATCCAGGATATCCCGTTCGACGGCGTCGCGAAGGAGTCGGCCCCATCGCAGTACGAAATCAACATGCAGCACGTTGATAATCCGGTACTTGCGGCGAAGCAGATCCTCATGATGAAACGCCTGATCAAGGGCGTAGCCGCCAAACACGGCCTGATCGCCAGCTTTATGCCCAAGCCCTTTGAAAATGAGGCGGGCAATGGGTTGCATGTACATTGCAGCGTGCTGGATGAGAACGGGGTCAATATTTTCGACGATGGCACTGAAAAGGGCTCGCCCTTGCTTCACAAAGCCATTGCTGGCTGCTTATTGAACATGGCAGATTCAGTCGCTGTTTTTACTCCCAGCTTTAATGGTTACCGGCGTTTCCAGCCGGGCTTCCATGCGCCCACTTACCCCTGCTGGGGCTACGAAAACCGCACCGTAGCGATACGTGTACCGGCCGGCAACCCCGCAGCCCGAAGACTGGAGCACCGGGTTGCCGGGGCAGATGCCAACCCATACTTGTTGTTCGCAGTATTACTGTCTGCAATGCTTGATGGCATTGAACAGAACTTGTCGCCGGGCGAGCCTACTAGCGGCGATGGCTACGCTCAGGAAGTCGCGAAGCTGCCCGTTTACATGCCCGATGCGGTAAACCTGTTCAGCGAATCAGAGTTTATTCGCAACAGTCTTGGAAGCGAGTTACAGCGTATTTACACCCTCACCAAGCAGCAGGAAGTGGAAGAGTTCCGCAAGCGTATCACCCCTTTGGAATATCAGTCCTACCTCGAAAAACTCTAGAACAGACACAACCGCAGCACGGAAGGTGCAAAAACAGAGGCCATCTGCGGAACAAAAGGCCACTTACGCCCTCTAAACTCTATACAGCAACCCAGCTTTAGCACGTCGGACAAAGGCGCTCCCTGCGATTCAATGAGTCGCTCCGCCTCCTTTGGCGTGCGACTGGCAAATGTGTGAAGCACTCCATCCACTGAACGACCTAGACGAAGAGGGTGTTGAATGATTACTCCCAAAAAAAACAAGCTGAGTCTATTAGTCCATATTCAGCTAGTGTGAAAGAAACTACGTGATACTGTAGACTGGCTGGCGGTGAGAAGCGGAACACTTTCATTACCAAAAAATCAGTCCGTTTACGATTTGCAGGCCAAATGGAGACCCGGCAAACCCATGAAAAAAAACACAACAAAACCGCCACTGAATCTGGTGAACGTCGTTATTTTCCTAGGCTTTCCTATTGCGGCCCTGATTTTGGTGCCCCTATGGGGGGGTTATAAAGGCTATGACGCTTTTCAGTGGTTGTGGGCGCTTGCCTTCCTCTACTTAAACGGCCTATCTATCACCGGAGGCTTCCATCGACTATGGGCTCACAAAGCCTATGAAGCGAGTCCTGCGCTCAAGTGGTTCTTTGCGTTCTGGGGAGCAGGGGCACTGCAAAACAGCATTTTGATCTGGGCCTCAGACCACCGTAGACACCACCGCCATATCGATGACAATGAACGTGATCCCTACTCGGCCGGACGCGGGTTGTGGTTTAGTCACATTGGCTGGATGCTGCGCGAGTACAGCACCGATACGCCGGACTTTAGTAACGCCAAGGACTTACTGCGTGACCCGGTCGTCACGTGGCAACACAAGCACTATATTCCACTCACCCTCTTCATGAACCTAGGTCTGCCATTACTTTTAGGCTTCTGGCATGGCGATGTGATCGGCACGTTGTTGCTGGTCGGGCTGCTGCGTTTGGTGGTGAACCATCACGTAACCTTTTTCATTAATTCCCTGGCTCACTATTGGGGAAGCCGACCCTATACCGAAACCAACAGCGCACGAGACAATGGCTTTCTCGCCTTCCTCACCTACGGCGAGGGTTACCATAACTATCATCACATGTTCCAGACTGACTATCGCAATGGCATTCGCTGGTGGCAATGGGACCCGACCAAGTGGATGATTGCCCTATGCCAATATCTGGGACTGGCGAGCAACCTAAACCGGGTCTCCGATTTCAAGATTCAGCGCGTCATTTTAGACACTGCCTTCGAGCGAGCACGCAGTACGCTGAATGAATCGCAAAATAGTGGCTCGCTGCAAGACCTACTGGAACGCGAGTATCAATTATTCACCAACTCCATCAACGAATGGACAGCTCTGCAAGCGGAACGCTATGAGCGCACAAAAGAACAGCTGAGCGATGTCCTAGAAGAAGGAAAACTGCACCTCCAACAAAAGTGGGAGCACGCAGCACTGCTGACCAAACTTAAAACCTTGGAATATTCTCTCAAAATGCAACGCAAGCGTCTTAGCCTATTGATGGAGCAGGTACATTTTCATCAGGCACAAATGGCCTGATCATTCCACACCAGAGGAACTACCATGACGAATACCGTTTACGATTTCAGCTGTCAAACGCCACAGGGCAAAGACAAATCTCTCGAAGATTACAAAGGCAAAGTTCTGCTAGTCGTCAATACTGC